>DATFET010000033.1:0-12681 GCA_035250835.1 Anaerolineales bacterium | reverse complement strand
ATCCGCACGTTCCATTTGGAAAACCAGGCGGTTTACGAAAACTTCATGCTGATAACTTTCTATGGTTTTCTGATTCACTATTTTCTACCTTCTCAGTACCGCCTGCCCTTTTTTCTTTTCCTCTCCCTGGCCGCTATTGCTGGAATCCTGGGTCTCGTAAATGGTTTATGGTTAATTGGTTTTGGTCTCGGTCTGGTCGGTATCTGTCACCTGCCAGTCTCATTTAATGCCAGGGTAGCGATATTACTCGTAGTTGGTACTTTACTGGTTGCAATACGAGCGGGTTGGATCCAAGCTTCCTGGCTGGATGTTATCTGGCCCATCCTGGCCTCGATGTTCATGTTCCGGCTGATCATTTATGTCTATGATCTCAAGCATGGAAAGTCGAGGCCTACATTCACCAGTACCCTTTCGTATTTTTTCCTTTTACCCAACGTTGTCTTTCCTTTCTTTCCTGTAGTAGATTACAGCACATTTCGCCGGACTTACTACAATGCTGACCAGCACCAAATTTATCAGTCTGGAGTTGATTGGATTCTACGAGGGGTAATCCAACTCATTCTGTATCGATTCGTCAATTACTATCTCTTGATTGCTCCGGAAGAGGTATCCAACACGCTCGATCTGGTCCGCTTTCTGATCACAAATTTTGCTCTTTACCTCCGTATTTCTGGCCAGTTTCACTTGATTATTGGCATTCTGCACCTGTTTGGTTTCAACCTCCCGGAAACGCATCATCTCTACTTCCTCGCATCCAGTTTCACCGATCTGTGGCGACGGATCAATATCTATTGGAAAGATTTCATGATGAAGGTGTTCTACTATCCCACCTACTTTAGGATCCGCCAGTGGGGAACGAACAGCAGCCTTATATTTGCGACCGCCTTTGTATTCTTTCTAACCTGGTTTTTTCATGCCTATCAATGGTTCTGGCTACGGGGAACATTCCTTTTCACCGTACCGGATATTTTGTTCTGGCTTATTTTGGCCTGTTTGGTGGTGATCAATACCCTCTATGAGGCCAGGCGCGGTCGAAAACGAACTTTGGAACAACGGTCCATGACATTTCGGGATGTTGTCGGTCTAACTCTCCGTACAGCGGGCACCTTCAGCGTCATAACTGTGCTGTGGTCGCTCTGGAGTAGTGAGTCGATTGCGGATTGGATCAGCCTTTTTTCGGTGGTCGAACCAACAATGGAAAGTGTCAGTGTATTGGTCGTCAGCTTTCTGACAATCAATGTAGTGTTTGGGCTGGTGATCTGGCTTGGGTCACGCACCGAATCGCGCACAAAAGCACCAGACTTTTTTAGGACTGCGGCCACAAGCGGGGGTACTCTCCTGGTTCTGTTCTTCGTTGGCGCTCCGATGGTGTACAGCCAAATCGGCGGTAAGGCTCAGGAACTGATCAGTGACTTGACGGTGAATCGGCTCAGCGATCGGGAGGCCGCTTTGCTCCAGCGTGGTTACTATGAGGATCTTATCGGTGTGAACCGGTTCAATTCCCAGTTGTGGGAAATTTATTCGAAGCGGCCCTCCAATTGGGTCGCCATCCGGGATACGCCGGCGATCCGTCCGACAAACGATAACCTTATCATGGAACTCGTCCCATCAACAACGATCGACCTCAACGGCGCGCAGTTGAGCACGAACCGCTGGGGGATGCGGGATCGGGATTACGAACAAATCCCCGCGCCCGGCACGTATCGTATCGCCCTGACCGGCCCTTCTTTCGTGATGGGGTATGGCGTAGCAGATGATGAAGGCTTCGATCCACTGTTGGAGGATCGCCTGAATCAGGAGAATCCTGGCAGCCCATACAGCAAATATGAAATCCTGAACTTCGCCGTCCCCGGGTATTCTGCCATCCAGAATCTGATCGTTCTGGAACAAAAGGCGCTACCGTTTCAACCGAACGCCCTCTTCTTTATGGCCCATCAACGCGAAGAGTTTGCTGTGGTAGCGTACCTGGCTGATCGGTTATCGGTCGGGGCTGTCCTCCCCTATCCGGAGTTGATGGAGCTGGCCCGCCAGGCAGGCGTCGAGCCGGGCATGACGAAGGGCGAGGCCGAACGACTCCTCAGGCCCTACGGATCCGAGATCCTCTCGTCGACGTATCGGCAGATCGTAGAAGTCTCTCGAGCCAATGGCATACTGCCGGTTTGGATATTCATGCCGACCTTAGAGGACCCACTGCACGAACAGGAAATTACCCATCTGACCGGACTGGCAGAGCAATCTGGTTTTATCGTTCTGGACATTTCTGACGCCTACGATAACCAGGATCCGGAGTCGATTGTGGTGGCCTACTGGGATAAGCACCCGAATGCCAAAGGACACAGCCTGATTACTGAGGATCTCTATCTTAAACTTGTGGAGAAAAAAGAGGAAATCCCTCTTTTTCAGTAGCGTGCAATTCGATGAACAGACAACACCGAAAACAAAGAGCCTTTGTACCCATTCTCGGAAACGCTGCGCTGGTCATATTGGGTTTGGCATTTGCGCTGGGACTGATGGAGATGCTGTTGAGGACATTCCCCAATTTGGTCCCACCCGAGGTAAGAGTAAATCCGCCGGCACGTCGCGTAAAGGCGTTCATAGATGAAACCTATGATTTAAGACAGTCTGATGGCGATCTATACCATTATATGCGGGGAAAGATTGTGCCCTTGTCGCCTGATCAGGATCAGGTGGTAGCTCATGTACATATGGTTACTGACGCAAATGGTTTCCGCAATTCTCCGCCGGAGAAAGCTATCTATGGCATAGTCGCCCTGGGCGACTCGTTCACCAGAGCCAGCGGAGTTGCCTCCCCCTGGCCGCAAAAACTGGCTGAGTATACTGGAAGTGATGTGCTCAATCTTGGAGACGTAGGTTTTGGACCACAGGACGAGTTAACGGTACTGCGGCAAATTGGCTTGAAAAAGCAGCCCCGATTGGTGATTATGGCTTATTTTGAGGGGAATGATTTACACGATGCCGGGGCCTATGATCAGGCGAATCCATTTATCCTGACCCGTTTTGGAAGATACATCCTTGGCCAGGGCGTAGAAGCCTGGCAGGAGAGGATGTCGGCTGGAACTCAAACAGCGGTCATCCCGACTTATCGCTATCCGATTACGGTAACGATTAATCAAAAGGAACTTGAGATGACCTTTTTCTCATCCTATATTTCCTGGTTATCTCTGAGCGAACAAGAGATCGCAGCCTCGCAAAATTATCATCTGGTGAAAGAGACAATATTGCAGGTGCAGGAGTTGAGTGAAGCAGCGGGAGCCCAATTCCTGTTGGTCTACCTGCCGTCGAAAGAACATGTCTATCTGCCATTCTTGAATGATCCCGAGACCGTAGCGAACGTCTTTATGGACGTTCCCAGGTTGGAACTGGACGATACAGGATTTATACAATTCACCAATGATAAAGCAACACCCGAACTCACCTACCAACATATGGATGATCAGGCCCGCCTGCTGGCTGAGTTTGCCGCAGAGCACAATATTCACTTTCTCGACCTGACCCAAGCCTTCCAGGAAGCAGCGGACGCGGGCGTAGAACTGTACTATCCTTATGACACCCATTCGAACCAGCTTGGTCACGATCTGACCGCTGAATTGATTAGCCAGTATATCGAGGAAATGTTTCCAGATACTCCAGCAAGTCACTAGGATACCAGAGATGAGGATATTGTGCTTAATTGATAATAAGGTAAAGCCGGGTGACCGGTGGCTGTGGAATTATCTGCCATCTAGTAATGATGAGGTAGATTTCCTGGTTACCACCGGAGCAGTTGATCAGTTTCAAAAATGGGGGAAATTACTCAATTACTATCCAGCCTTTTGGCAGACAGGATTTCGGGCATTGCTCAAAACCAGGCAAACCCATTATGATCTCGTGGTCGCCTGGCAAGGCAAGAATGGCTTCCCCTATGCCGTGCTGCGCAGCATCGTTGGCCAAACATCCCCTCCGCTGATCATCCTGGGCTTCAGCCTTCAGGGTGTTGTCCGGCACTTTCCTGGCCTGGTGCGATTTGCACTACGTTCGGTAGCACGCGTGTCAGTGATTACTCCACTTGAAGTTGAGCCATACCGACGAATCTTGTCTTTGGGCCCTGATGCGGTTTGCTACTATCCTTTTGGTTGGCATGACTCCGTGTGGCAGTACAAAACTCCGGAAGCACGCAAATCTGAGATCCTGACTCAAGATGGAAGGTACATCTATGTCTTTGGTCGTTCATACAGAGATTATGGAACCTTGGCCCGCGCTGTTGAGGGAACGGATGTCAAGATAAAGCTCAGTGGCCGCGCCTTCAATCTAGCCGGAATTGACCTGCCGCAAAATATAGAGATCACAGGCTGGCTGAATTTTCGACAGATGGAAGATCACTTGTATGAATCCGAATTCTGCGTGGTCCCCCTGCAGTCCATCGCCCACTCGAGTGGTGAGACCAGCCTGCTCCACGCGATGAGCTTTGGCAAGGCTGTGGTGGCAACGCGTTCGCCCGGCACAGAAACATACATTCAGCATGGACGCACAGGACTGCTGGTGGAACCCGGCAACGTGCATGGCATGCGACAGGCCATTCTCGATCTGTGGCATAACCCGGACCTGGCCGCACAGATGGGCAAAGAAGGGCGCCGGTGCTTTGAAGAAAATTATACCATGGCAAAATTTGCGCGACGCACATATGACGTCCTGCTGGAGGTACAGCGTGCCCATTCCAGCTAAGCTGGGCGAGAAGCGATTACTCGTGCTGGTCTTGCTCGCGGCCATTCTTATTCGCCTGCCGGTTGCCCTGTATATGGGCGATCGAGTCACCGTCTTGCCAGGCATTCACGATCAAGTGTCTTACGATGCTTTGGCGAGCAGTTTGTTGGCCGGTCGAGGTTATAGCTTTACAGAGAACTGGTATCCTTTCACACTGGCCAATACGCCCACCGCTCACTGGTCTTTCCTTTATCCTGTCTATTTGGCTGGAATATATGAGGTAATTGGATACCATCCCCTGGTAGCCCGGCTTGTTCAAGGTACCCTGGGTGGAGCGCTGATCTGTTTCCTGGTCTACCTGATAGGCCGCCGGGTGGCTGACGAAGTTACAGGGTTGGTTGGAGCAGCTCTGGCGGCTGTCTATGGCTACTTTATTTATTACAACGCGGCCTTAATGACCGAGACGTTTTTCATAGTCCTGGTGCTGTTTTCGTTATATCTAAGTTTGGAAATCAAAGAAAAACCTTCGCTGGCGCGCTGGGCATTGCTTGGCCTGGCGCTGGGAGCGGCTGCCTTACTCAGGCAAACCGTCCTTCTTTTCGTCCCGTTTCTGCTGCTCTGGCTATTCATGGAGCTAAGAGGAAAGGGCATCCGTTGGTGGTACTTCACTATCCCCGTGGGTGTCATCATTTTAATGATCGCGCCCTGGACAATAAGAAACTATCTGGTATTCGACCAATTTCTCCTCTTGAACTCTAATGCCGGCTACGCTTTCTATGCTTCCAACAATCCTAACCTGGGAACAGACTGGAACAATGATAAAGTTGTAGTGCCGGTGCCTGATGAGCTGAAAGGCAGGAATGAAGCGGAATTAGATCGAGCCCTGACTCAAAGAGGGATCAAATTTATCCTTGCAGATCCGGAACGGTATCTCTGGTTGAGTCTGGATAAAACTCTCGAGTATTTTTGGTTCTGGCCTTCTGCTACCTCCAGTCGAATAAGCAATCTTAACCGGGTGCTTTCTTTCGGCTTATTCCTGCCATTTATGTTGCTGGGGTTATACTTATCTTTTTCTCGCTGGCGCAGCTTTGCAGTCCTGTATTTATTTATAGTTATTCATACCGGTATTCATCTGCTCACCTGGCCCGCCCCTCGCTACCGGTTACCCGTTGACGCCGTGTCAATGATCTTTGCTGGACTAGCCGTAATTGAACTGGCCAGACTGTCCAGGACCTGGCGTCGCAGGCTCCCTTTAATAAATAAACTTGGTTTCTGACGAAGTGCGAACATAGATATCGAAGTAAATGTGTCTTCTATCACCACCTCTACAACAGTCAAAACCGGAACCTTGAGCAAACGGTCAGAAAAGTTGCTTACGGCAATACTTGCCATCATGAGTCCACTGTTGCTCATTGGTTTACTTGAAGTTGCAGCTTACTTATGGGAGCGAACGCAGGCGAACGGCCTTTATGCCTGGGAACTGGTCGCTTCGCGGCGGATGGTTTGGGAACGACATCCCGAACCGGGCGCTGGTTATACCCTGATGAAGCCCGACAGTCACTATGAGTGGCAGAACATACCGGTCGATATTAATTCTCACGGTTTGCGCGGGCCTGAAACGAGCTATAAAAAGCCAGCGGCCACATTTCGCATTCTAAATCTGGGTGATTCGGTAGCCATGGGTTGGGGAGTTCATGAGGAAAATACGTACGGCCAGCAATTAGAATCACTGCTAAATGAAGGGGGCAACAGCGACCTAAAGTTCGAGGTAATCAATGCAGGTGTGCCGGGTTGGAGCCTTGACAATGCTCTGGCATACCTCCAGGCGGAAGGTCTCAAGTATGAACCTGACCTGGTAGTGCTGGATTTAACAATCGTCAACGATATCAACGGTAAGAGCGCCCTGTTGGCTGGCAACGACTCGGGGCTATTTCGATGGCTAAGCGACCACACCTACTCCTGGCCTTTCCTACAGAGCCAGGCTGCATGGGCGCAAGCGCGTGCTCAGGGCAGAGACCGTGTGGACACGATTGATCCGCCCACCAACCCGGCAAAGTATTTTCCCTTGGACCCGCAGTCTGAGCGCTGGACCGAGCGCTGGAACTCGATAATGAATATCATCCGGCTGGCAAAAGATAACAACGCTCGTGTCGTGTTGGTGATGTTCCCTCTGGAATTCCAGGTTTTAGATGAGAATTATTCCACGCTTCCACAAGAGATATTTATGGCCAAAGCGGCTGAAGCTGGGATACCGGTATTGGATTTGCTGCCCGCCTTTCGGCAAGCCTGCCAGAAGAAGCCAGGCGGCGCGTGTCAACTGGAAGATTATTACTTATTTGCCGATGTCTGGATGCATCCCTCAGCCCTGGGACACAAAGTAACAGCGACAGAGCTTGAGGCAGTTTTAGCAGGGATGCTGCCAAAGTAACAGAGAATCGGCCAAAGGCTGAACATATGGATTTTTCCTGGACAGAAGAACAGCTCAAATATAAGCAGGCGGTGGTCGAGTTTGCCCAAAAAGAATTAAGCAAGGGGCTGATCGAGCATGACAGGCAGGGTGAATTGGCACGAGATGACTGGCAAAAGTGTGCCCAATTTGGCATCCTGGGCCTGGCCGTACCGGAGGAATACGGCGGCAGCGGGGCCGACATCCTGACCACCATGCTGGTAATGGAAGGCTTGGGCTACGGCTGTAAGGATAATGGTCTGATTTTTGCTATGAACGCCCAAATGTGGAGCGTCCAGCATCCTATTCTGGCCTTTGGCAGTGAAGCTCAGAAACAGAAATACTTGACGGGCTTTTGCAGCGGGAAACTGATCGGTGCACACGGAATGTCTGAACCTGACTCAGGCTCCGACGCTTACAGCTTGCGCACTCGAGTTATGCCGACCAATGATGGCTATCTCCTCAACGGGACTAAGATGTTTGTGACCAACGCGCCGGTCGCCGATGTGGCTTTGATCTTTGCAACGGTCGACCCAGCCAAAGGGATGGGAGGCATCTCTGCTTTTCTGGTAGATAAAGGAACACCGGGTTTTAAGGTGAGCCGGAATGTCGAGAAAATGGGCTTGCGCACTTCACCGATGGGTGAGTTGATCCTGGAGGACTGTTTCGTTCCAGCAGAGAACAGGTTGGGGCCGGAAGGTGCTGGCCCGGCTATATTTAATAGTTCGATGGAGTGGGAACGCAGCTGCATTTTGGGCAGTCATGTGGGAGCCATGGAACGCCAACTCGAAGAGTGTATCCGTTATACGCGCGAGCGTCGCCAGTTTGGCAAGCCCATTGGCAAGTTTCAATCCGTCGCCAATCGCATTGCAGACATGAAAGTCAGGCTGGAAACCGCTCGACTGCTCCTTTATAAGGTGGCCTGGCTCAAGCAGATGGGAAAACCTGCAATTATGGAAGCAGCGCTGGCCAAGCTCTATCTGAGCGAATGTTTTGTCCAATCCAGCCTGGATGCGGTCCGAACCTATGGCGGTTATGGATATATGACCGAATTAGAGGTGGAGCGCGACCTGCGTGACGCGGTCGGTGGGACACTCTACTCCGGCACCTCCGATATACAACGCATGATCATTGCACGCTGGTTAGGCCTATAGCATGAGCCGAAATTTAATTTTTTACGTCCTGCTCATCGCCATCTTCGGTTCCCTTTTGTGGTTTGTCTTCAACCAGGGGGCAGAACTCGAAGTCCTCCAATCCCCTCAAACGAGCGTTGGGGAGATGAGCGTGGAGAATCCTGAGTTCGGAGCGACCGCTGACGTGAGCGCTTTCTTCGTGTTCTTCAGAAATTTGTCCCAAAATTTGAGACATCCGCTCAGTCTGCTCCTGCTCCAAATCGTAATCATAGTTTTAGCTTCAAAGTTGCTTGGCTCGCTCGTGAGCAAATTCGGCCAGCCGCTGGTGATCGGCGAGATGATTGCAGGCATCCTGCTCGGCTCGTCTGTCCTGGGCCATTTCTGGCCCAAGGTGAGCAATTTCATCTTTCGGGCTGATTCGTTGCAGAACCTAAATTTTCTCAGCCAACTGGGCCTAATTCTATTCATGTTTATCATCGGCCTGGAATTGGACATCCACCTGTTGAAGCATAAAGCCCAGACGGCTATCGTCGTCAGTCACGCCAGCATTATCATCCCTTTCGCGATGGGAGTCAGCCTGGCTTACTTCTTGTATGCGACGTTTGCCCCGCCGCATATCTCATTTTTGGCCTTTGGCCTGTTTATGGGCATCGCCATGAGCATCACCGCTTTTCCAGTCCTGGCTCGGATCCTGCAAGAGCGCGGCCTGACGAAGACGCCGCTGGGCAGCCTGGCCATTACGTGCGCGGCCACCGACGATGTCACAGCCTGGTGTATTCTGGCAGCGGTGATCGCGATTGTTCAGGCCGGCACTGTCAGCAGTGCTGTATTTACAGTTCTTCTTTCCATGGTCTATGTTATCGCTATGCTGACGCTGGTGCGACCCTGGCTCGGGCGCCTGGGGGCTAAATATGCAAGCGCAGAGAGTCTAAATAAGTCGTTCGTCGTTCTTTCTTTCGTCGTCTTATTCTTGTCCGCTTTGACCACCGAGGTGATCGGCATCCACGCTTTATTTGGCGCATTCCTGGCCGGGGTAAGCATGCCTGCGCAGGTCAGTTTCAGAAAATTGCTGGCATCAAGAATTGAAGATGTTGCTCTGGTCATCCTGCTGCCGCTTTTTTTTGCCTTCACCGGTCTCAAGACTCAGGTTGGACTGTTGAACGACGGCGCGACCTGGCTGGTCTGTGGCCTGATCATCCTGGTTGCGGTCGCCGGCAAGTTTGGCGGCAGTTTGTTCGCGGCCAGGTTCACCGGCCAATCGTGGTCTGATTCGTTCGCCATCGGGGCGCTGATGAACACGCGTGGGCTGATGGAACTGATTGTGCTCAATATCGGCTATGATCTGGGCATACTCTCGCCGACCGTTTTCACCATGATGGTCTTAATGGCTCTGGTGACGACCTTGATGACCTGTCCCACGCTATCCTGGATTGAACGCATTCTCTGGAAACGAGAATCGATGAGCGTCAAGCCGTTGCCGGAAAGATTGTAACGTCTCAATTCGGCCTATCACAAAATTGGAGGTAAGTGAACCATGTACGATGTCATTATTGTAGGCGGGGGACCGGCCGGCTCGACGCTGGGATCGTATCTGTCGAAGGCCGGGATCAAGAACCTGATTCTGGAAGGCCATAACCAGCCACGGCCTCACGTGGGCGAGTCACTGGTCCTCTCCACCATGCGAGTCTTCGGCGAGCTTGGTCTGATAGACAAAATGGATCAGGCAGGGTTTCCCAAGAAGTACGGCGCCTCATGGCGTGACTTCAGCGGGAAGGAACAAGCCTTGCACTTCGCTGAATTTCGCCAGGAAGGCATCGATCGCGACCACACCTATCACGTAGATCGGTCCAAATTTGATCTGTTGCTGCTCAAGCATGCTGAAAGCCTGGGCTCTGAGGTACACCAGGGTGTGCAGGTGAAACGGGTCAACTTTGTGGATGATCAAGCGGTCGGGGTCCGGGCCAGGTTCGCCGGGCAGGAGATTGACATCCCCGCCAGGATCGTGGTGGATGCCAGCGGCCGGCAAACGCTTCTCGGACGTCAGCTGAATCTAAAACAGAACGATAAAATCTTCAACCAGTATGCAGTTCATGCCTGGTTTGAAAATGTGGCACGCGGCGAGGATCCCAGAACCGCCGATTATATCCACATCTACTTCCTGCCCGTTAAGCGAGGCTGGGCCTGGCAGATCCCGATCACGGATACGATCACATCCGTGGGCGTGGTGGCGGAGCGTGAGGTCTTTCAGCAGTTCAAGACCGAGTCGGAGCGTTACTTCGATACCTACGTCCAGTCCAATCAGGGGCTGGCAAAGGCGATGGCCAATGCGGTACGTCTCAACGAATTCAAGACAGAAGGTGATTACAGCTATATTCTTGACAAGTTCTGTGGGAACGGCTTCCTGATGGTCGGCGATGCGGCCCGCTTTGTCGATCCTATCTTCTCGTCTGGGGTCAGTGTTGCCATGCACAGCGCCCGATTTGCCTCTCAGACAATTCAGTCCGCTCTGGAATCGGGCGACCTCAGTGAAGCAGCCTTCAAACCCTATGAGAACACGCTGCGAGCCGGCGTGGACATTTGGTATGAATTCATCCGCTTGTACTACAAGCTGCTCCCCCTCTTTACACTCTTTATCCAGAGTGAATACCGGGTCGAGGTCCTGCGCTTGCTGCAGGGCGAGGTCTTTAATCGGGAGGATGTACGCGTGCTGAATGTGATGCGCCGTTATATCGAGGTCGTCGAGCAGAACGAGAAGCATGTGTTCCGCGGGCAGCTCAGTGACATTCCGATCAATGACATCTTGAAACAAGTTGAAAAAGACCAGAACACCGAGCAACAACTCGAAGCTTAGAGAACTTTATAAGGAGAATTCATGCCACGTGTGATTGTCTTCGACTTGATCGGGACGTTATTGGACCTCCAGGCCATGGACCCGCACTTCGACCGCTTCTTCGGAGACGCTGCCGTGCGGAAAGAATGGTTCACGCAGACTTTGCAATTGGCGATGGCAGCCGTGCTTACGAATGCCTATGAAGACTTCGGAGTCCAGGCGGATACAGGCTTGGAGATAACGGCCAGGCACTATAAGGTCTCCATGCTGGGCGAGGAGAAAAACTTGATATTGAGCACATTGTCCAAGCTGCGACCCTACCCTGAGGTTGCCGAGAGTCTTCAGCAATTGCGCGATGCCGGCCTACGGCTCGCCGTATTGACTAACTCGACAGCGCAGGCAGCCGAAGCACAACTCACCTACGCCGGGCTGGGGGATCACTTCGAACAGGTGATCTCGACCGATGAGATCCACTGCTTCAAACCAGCGCCAGAAGTCTACCACCTGGCTGCCCGACGCCTGAGCGTGGAGCCGGATCAGATTCGGTTGGTGGCGGCGCACGATTGGGATGTGACCGGCGCACTGCGGGCCGGGTGCGCGGCAACTTTTGTCTCCCGACCGGGCCAGGTTATGAATCCCTTTGGCCCACAGCCAGATGTGAGAGGGGCAGACCTTGGCGAGGCTGCAAAGAAGATTTTGGCGGTCGAACTCGAGCAGGGTTAAGAGCAATTGAGATTGAGTATGAAAGAGACTACACTGACAATTCCGTCCGACCTGCCACGGACTCGCCGGGAAGGCGCCAAGGGCTGGGCCAGTCCTAAACTGCGCGAGCTGTGGGAATATCGCGAACTGCTCTTTTTCTTCGTCTGGCGCGACATCAAAGTGCGTTACAAGCAAACTGTTCTGGGCGCAGCCTGGGCGATCATCCAGCCATTTTTCACGATGGTGATTTTCAGTCTGTTTTTTGGACGACTGGCCGACGTTCCCTCAGATGGCCTGCCCTATCCCATCTTCAGCTATTCCGCTTTGGTCCCATGGACTTTCTTCGCTACTGCCCTCACTCAGGCATCCAACAGCCTGGTGGTTAGCGCCAACATGGTGAAGAAGATCTATTTCCCGCGCCTGACCCTGCCCATCGCAACGGTACTGGCAGGTATCGTTGACTTTGCGTTGGCCTTTGTGGTGTTGCTAGGCATGATGTTCTTTTACGGCTTGGCACCGACGATCAACATTATCTGGCTGCCCCTTTTCCTGCTGCTTGCCCTGGTGACGTCCCTGGGCGTCTCGTTATGGCTCTCGGTCTTAAACGTACAGTTCCGCGATGTGCACTATACGATCCCTTTCCTGACCCAGGCCTGGCTATTTCTTACTCCGATTGCCTATCCGAGCAGCTCTATTCCAGAACCCTGGCGCACTATCTATGGGCTGAATCCGATGGCTGGGGTAGTTGAGGGATTTCGCTGGGCATTGCTGGGTACCGATACCGCGCCTGGGCCAATGACGTTCGTCTCGGCCGTAGTCGCGATGGTCATGTTCATCGGAGGTGCCTTTTACTTCCGTCGCATGGAACA
>DATFET010000466.1:0-5190 GCA_035250835.1 Anaerolineales bacterium | reverse complement strand
AGAGGTCAAAAAGGTTTACGAGGAGATCGAACAGGCAAACCAGGATATCCTGTATTGACGAAAACAGCGGATGAGTCACCTCATCCGCTGTTGTTCAGCTTATTGAGTTGTCGGAGAGATCAATATCTTCGTACGGCTCGGACGAGCAGGAGCAACAGGACTGCGCCGATGAAGGCGGTGATAATCGTCCCTATAATCCCTGCGCCGATTGCAATGCCCAGGGCGTCGAACAGCCAGCCGCCGATGAACGCGCCGAGAATACCGATCAATATGGCAGTTCCCAAGCCCGCCCTTCTCCGCCCGCCAACTACTGATTCTGCAAGAATACCTGCAATAGCGCCGATCACGATCCAGATCAATACGGTTTGAAGATCCATGATATTCTTCCTTTCTCCTTTTATGTAAACGCCCGATTTTTGGCAGCACTCACCCGGCCAGGGCAGTGGTGAAGTGATTGCCTAGAGTGCTTCTCATTTATATAACGATTGATCCTTCTCGCTGCTACGTCTCCATTCCAACTTTTAATGTTTGTGGGAAGCAGGATTTTATACATAAAAAATGCCAGCAGATGATCTGCTGGCATGATTTTTTCTTCAGGGAATTCTATTCGGGCGTGGATGTGGCGGTCGCTGCCGCAGGACCAGTCGTAATTGTCGCGGCTGGAGCGCCCGCGCCTCCGACCACAACTACGACAAATACTTCATCCCCAAAGAACTGCCCGGTTGCAGTCGACATGCGCCAGTTACCCCGTACGGTCCCAGCTGCATTGGGCGCAGTCATGGGGACGGAGACGTCATAGGTCGATCCGGCTGCGACCGATGAAGGCAGCGTTACCGCAGTAGCGCCCATGCCATTGCCGCCTGACAACTGGAACTTGAAGCCTGAATCCCAGGCGCACGAACCGGAGTTTTGCACCTTCCAGGTTTTGGTGAAAGTCTCACCGGGATCCATCTGTGTATTGTCCGGGATAGACACATCGCTCACGAATGTCAGCCCATAGCAGGATGACGTAGCTGCACCGCCGCTCACAGGAGCAGATGTCGATGCGGCGCCGAACGGGGTACCGCTAGTGCTGGTCGCCAGCGGTGTGGGGGGAGTCAGCGTTGGCGCCGGCGTATCAGAAGGTGCGGCGATCGCGGTCATCGTAAGATCCGAGGAAAACGTTGCCACGGCAAACGTTTGTATTTCATCCACACGGAGAGTCGGCGTAGCATCCGGTACGTTCCCTCCCCCGCACGCAGCAAGCAGAGTTGCTGAGAGTGCAAGTATTAGCAGTACCTTCATTAATCGGGTTTTAAGCATTTATACTCCTTTCGACAAGAGCCGCTATTTTACCTGGTATTTGACCCTTGATTAATGTACGAGTATCCCACAAATTTCCTACGGCTTCCTTAACCCGCGGTTATAATCTTTTTCATGATTTATCTGGACTACTCAGCTACAACTCCTGTAGACGAGCGCGTTTTGGACGCCATGGTGCCCTACTTTTCCGCATCCTTTGGGAACCCGTCCTCTGTCCACCGCTATGGACAGGTTGCCGAGGCGGCGGTGGAGTCGGCGCGTGAGATCGTCGCGTCTGTTTTGAATTGCAGACCGGAGGAGATCATCTTTACCTCCTGCGGCTCTGAATCGGACAACCTGGCTGTGCGCGGCGCAGCCTATGCCATGCGCGAAAGAAACGGCGCAAAATGGATCCTGGCTTCGCGCGCGGAGCACCCTGCTGTTACGAACACGTTGAAGCATCTCGAAAAATACGAGGAGTTCCTGGTCGAGTGGCTGGATGTGAACGAGCAGGGAAAGGTGACAGCGGACATCGTTTCGAAGGCGATCTGTAACGATCCAGCAGTCGTCTCGGTGATGTATGCGAATAACGAGATTGGCACGATCAACCCGATCCGGGAGATCGCCGAAATCTGCCGCGCCAATCGCATTCTTTTCCACACCGACGCGGTGCAGGCCGCCGCGTATCTGCCAGTGGATGTACAAGCCCTCGGCGTGGATATGATGTCGCTGGGCGCGCATAAATTCTACGGACCGAAAGGTGTCGGCGCGTTGTATGTCCGCAAGGGAACGCCGCTCATCTCTCATCTGACGGGCGGAGGACAGGAGTTCAACCTGCGGGCGGGGACGCAGAACGTGCCGTACATTGTCGGCTTTGCAGAGGCACTGCAGTTGACAAATGAGGAACGCGAACGACGCGTTGACCACGTCCGACCGCTGCGCGACCGCATCATCGGTACTATCCTGGAAACCATTCCCGATTCGCGTCTGACCGGTGACATGGAATCACGCCTGCCTCACCATGCCAGTTTTGTCTTCAAGGACGTGGATGGGAATTTTCTGCTGACCCTGCTCGACGCAGCTGGTTTCGCCTGCTCTTCGGGTTCCGCCTGCAAGACCGGCAACCCCGAGCCGAGCGAGGTGATGAATGCAATCGGCCTTTCTCGTGAGTGGGGGCTCGGCTCTCTGCGCGTGACATTGGGAAAGGATACTTTACCTGAACATGTAGAATCTTTTTTGGACACTTTGCCGAAGTTGGTCGAGAAGGCTCGTATGCTTAACCATTGATAACAGCGATAAAAAGGATGAACGACAAAGATGGAGATTGACGAGATCACAGAAAAGATCGTCGGATGTGCGTATGAAGTAAGCAATTGCCTTGGTGGTAGCAATGACTAAAGTTGTCGTCGCCATGTCTGGAGGGGTGGACTCCTCCGTCGCCGCGGCCCTGCTCTTTGAGCAGGGCTATGAGGTGATCGGCATGATGCTGCGCCTGTGGAGCGAACCGGGCAAAGAGGATTCCAATCGCTGCTGCACGCCTGATTCCATGGCGCAGGCGCGGCGTGTGGCAGCAAAGCTCGAGGTCCCGTTCTATGTGGTGGATGCCAAGGATGTGTTCCACAGGACGGTCGTGCAATATTTTCTGGAGGGTTACGCCCGCGGCGAGACGCCCAATCCATGCCTGGTCTGCAACCGTCAGATCCGCTGGACGTTCCTGCTCGACCACGCACTCGCCCTCGGCGCGGACTTTATGGCGACCGGGCACTATGTCCGAATTCGGAAGGTGGATAGTGGCTATCAATTATTGCGGGCAGTGGATCGCGCTAAAGATCAGTCGTACGTTCTCCATGTGTTGAATCAGGACAAGCTCAAGCACGCCTTGTTCCCGGTGGGCGACTATCCCAAGCCAGAGATCCGCCAGCTGGCAGAAAAATACGGACTCCCGACTGCTGCACGCAAAGACTCCCAGGATCTTTGTTTTCTGGCCGGAGAGGATTATCGCGGCTTTCTGCAGCGCAATGCCAGTGAAATGTTGAAGCCCGGTCAGATCGTCAGGCGCGGTGGATCGTCCCTCGGCGAACACAACGGTCTAGCCAATTACACCATCGGGCAGCGCAAGGGATTGGGCATTGCCTCACCTGTCCCGTTGTATGTGCTGGGAAAGAATTCGGTGACGAACACGCTCATCGTCGGCACCCAGGAGGAACTTGGCGGACGCGAGTTGACTGCACGGGATGTCAATTGGGTGAGCGGGGAAGCACCGACAGGACCGTTCCGCGCCGAAGTCAAGATCCGCTACACTGCCAGGGAGGCTGAGGCTTTGGTGACGCCGGGAGAAGGCGGACAGGTCAGCGTCGAGTTTGACGCGCCGCAAAGGGATATCACTGCCGGCCAGGCGGCCGTTTTCTATCAAGGCGACGTGATGCTCGGCGGCGGGATCACCCGATAATTCTTGCGTATAGGCAAGAAGGTGCAAGGCCAGATTATTGATCATTTGGAATCATATGGGAGGTTGAAGCAATGACTATTCCAGCCCTTTTATTCGCTCTTCTCATCGCAGTATTCTACGGCTGTCTTTATCATCTGGTCCGTGACGGCGGTTTTTGGCGGCTGATACTTTATTTATTCCTAAGCGTGTTCGGTTTTGCACTGGGACATCTGATCGGAGCATGGCGCGGCTGGGTTTGGCTCCCGCTTGGCTCCATCAATCTGGGGCTTTCGACGATTGGCAGTTTCGTAATGCTTTTGTTAGGTGACTGGCTGACCCGCATCGAAATGCAGCAGGAAAGCAAGGTATAATCTGCGCCTATTCTAAAAGTAAATTACTAAATAGCTGGGAGAAGTCGGGTATTACTTCGACATTGGTGATTTACTGAAATTGTGAGAGTGGTATGGATATTATCAATAATCTGGTCGAATTATTTCTTCATCTCGATGAGCAACTGGCGCAGATCATCAGCCAGTATGGGGCATGGACGTATGCAATCCTCTTTGCAATCATCTTTTTGGAAACAGGCGTTGTCGTCACTCCCTTCCTGCCAGGCGACTCGCTGTTGTTCGCAGCCGGATCCTTTGCCGGTCTCGGTTCATTGAACGTCTGGGTGCTGCTCATCCTGTTGTCGATCGCCGCCATTACCGGGGATACTGTCAACTACTGGATCGGGCACTATATGGGTGACCGCGCCTATAACGTCAAGTGGATCAAGAAGGAGTATCTTGACCGCACACATGCCTTCTTTGAAAAACACGGCGGCAAGACGATCTTCCTGGCCCGTTTCGTCCCGATCGTCCGAACGTTTGCGCCGTTCGTGGCAGGCATGGGACACATGTCCTATGGCTACTTCTTTTCGTACAATGTGTTTGGCGGTCTTGTGTGGGTGTTCCTGTTCACCCTGATGGGGTACTTTTTCGGGAATCTCCCATTCGTCCAGCAAAACTTCGAACTGGTGATCATCGCGATCCTGCTCATCTCGGTGCTTCCGATCGTGTGGGAGTTTTTCAAGGCGCGGCGTGGGTCGAAAATGGAAAAAGCAAAAGTGGAACAATCAAGCCTGGAGAAACCAAAAGAGATCGAGACGCCCTAGGGCGTCTCGTTTTTTACTGGTTGCAGTATGAAGCAGCTTGCGCTCCTGTTTTCCATATTTATCCTCCTGATCATCGTGCTGGCAGATGCAGGAATTTTGAGACGATATACAGGCTTTATCTATAATTTTCCCAACGGAGATAAGGCGGGACATTTTATCCTGTATGGGATTCTGACTCTGCTCCTCAACCTGGCTCTCTTCCGTTCGCATCCTGACCAAAGCCGGAGCCTGCTCGCGGTTAAATGTGGCCGGGTCCTGGCCCTGTTGATCGGTGTCGAGGAGATTTCCCAACGATACTTCTCCAGCCGTTCGTTCGATCTCGTGG
>DATFET010000459.1:0-6933 GCA_035250835.1 Anaerolineales bacterium | reverse complement strand
ATTTCGTCTTTCCTGAAAAATCCCTTGCGGATGAGGTCGATCACCCCGGCCGCGGCGCGTCCCGTGTAGACGGGGTCAAGCAACAGACCTTCATGCTTCGCAAATAATTTCACTGCTTCGCGCTCCGCGTCGGTCAGTATGCCGTAGCCTGCCCGACAATATTCTTCGTTCACCAAGACATCGTCAGGCAAAAATTCAATCCGCTCGCCCAGTTTTTCACTCGCATCGGATGCGAGTTTCGAGACGCGGGCCTTCAACCACTCCTGCGGCTCATCTATGCTAATACCCAACACTTTTCCCTGATAGCCAAACATGCGCTGACCTAACACCAATCCTGCGTGTGTCCCACCTGAAGATGTACCGAACACAATCCAATCCGCATGGACATTTTGCTTCATGAATTCCTCCATTGCGAACGCGTAGCCCAATGCGCCCGTTGGACTCGATCCGCCGTACGAGACGAGGTAGGGCTTCCTGCCAGCGGACACAGAATTCTCAAATGTCTCCTGCAAGACGCGGTCGCGCGCTTTTCGATCCGCGATGGTGACGATCTCCGCGCCAAACAATTGATCAAGCAGCAAATTCGCGGATGGATGATCTGGCATCTCACCATTGAGCACAAGGATACAATCCAAGCCGAAGCGCGCCGCAGCGGCCGCGCTCTGACGGCAATGATTGGATTGCAGCGCGCCACCGGTGATCAGGGTCTTTGCACTCTGTTCCAAAGCCTCGGCGACCAGAAATTCCAGTTTACGCGTCTTGTTTCCGCCGAAGGCGAGCCCTGTCTGGTCGTCGCGTTTGACCAGGATGCGGGGTCCATCCAAAACTTTGGAGAGACGCGGGAGTTCTTCAATCGGAGTGGGGAGATGGGCAAAGTGGAGGCGGGAGATATGTTTCATAGTCTCTCTTTTCTGGAGTTCCTCGGTGGTTTCGATACGCTCGCGACAACAGCTCGCTACTCAACCATCGAGGTTGCTTTTTAAATTACGCCCCCAAATTCTGTTTCGTCCTTGCCTTCCCCCTCGATCTCATCACATCAAGCAGGCGCGGGATGAGTTCTGAGTACAGCTTATACCAAACCCGACTAGGGGCAAAATCCCAGGCTCCGATGGTGCGGACAACCTGTCCGCCCATGCCTTCCTTGAAACGGTATACGCCCCACATCGAATCTGACTCATCGAATACTACAGGTGCTCCCCACAGATCGTACGTCAAACAGCCCCTTGCTTTGGCACGCTTCATCGCCTCCCACTGCAAGAGATAGCTTGGCATTTTTTCGCGGTGCTTGTCCCGTGACATTCCATAGACATAGTATGCACGCCCGGCGAAGTAAAAGACAAAGATCGCGGCGACTGGTTCGTTGTCTATTTGAGCAATTAAGGGTTCGGCTAATGGTAATTGGTACGTGGTAATTGGAGAATCTGAGAATTGGGAAGAATTTCCTGCCATGAATAACTTCCAGACTGTTTGGTAATATCCTTCATCACGAATGACAAAGCCATCGCGTACCGAAGTCTCGGCATACATCTTGTACAACATGGGCGAATCCTCGATATTGCCTATGCGCAAGCCAACACCTCTCTTCGCCGCCAAACGGATGTTGTAACGCGTCTTTTGTTTCATACGCGCTAGTATCTCCTCTTCAGATGAGTTCAGGTCGATGAGAACCGTATTGCTGAACTGGATCTGATCGGATGAGTATTTCCAGCCCCTGCGCCTCAGATCAGACTCTACATTTTGTCCGTTGTATTCTCTAGTCTCCCCTTCTTTACCCGGGACACCCGTTCCCAGCACCACGTCTGGATCTATTTTGACGAAGATCGCGTTCTGTTTCCTTGCAAAGGCCTGAAGATCATCAAGCACTCGGTTTCGGCGTGATTCATCCGACCAATTCAGCAGCGGTCCTTTGGGAGAATAAAGAATCGAGAACCGTCTGGCAAATCCCCTGTTGAGCATTTGGCGTTTGAGGATCAAGGCAGCAGCAAGGCAATGATCGGTTTTCAGTTGGCAGGGATCAGTTTCTTCGAAGACTGAGAGCTTCCCATCCGAAGTCCACACCACGTAGAGCGGACTCCAGCCGTACTTCGCCTTGACCTGTCCCCACTCGTGGGTTTGGAGGAAGTGTGGACTGGGAAGTTTGGATATGATCGAATTCCAGAGGTCGCGATCCAATTTACCCTCGATTCCGGAAGAGTTTCAAATATACCTGGTACAGAAGTGGAGTATAGACTCGGTCCATTGCCTGAGCGGCGCGCTTGAGCTGGCCGCCAAATCCGCGTTTGAAGCGGTAAACTCCCCACAAGCCATCCTGACGATTCTCAAAGCTGGCTTCGAGGGTGGCCTCATCCTCGTCAGGCACGCCCCAGAGATCATACTCTTCACAGCTGCGCGCTTTGGCCCATTTCATGGCTTCCCATTGGAGCAGATAGGTCGGCATTCGGTTGCGCTCTTCATCTGTGGAAGCGCCGTAAAGATAATAAGCGCGGTTCCCAAATCGTGCGATGAACAACGCGGCAAGAGGTTTCCCTTCGTATTCAGCCACAAGGATCTCGCACATTCCTTTGGGATGAAGCAGCTCATAAGCGCGGCGATAATATCCCAGCGAATGGACGCCAAACCCATCTCGTCCGCCTGTGTGAAGCATCATCGCGTGAAAGGAATCGATGTCATCCCAGGCACGGACGGTAACACCCTTTTTTTCAGCCAGGCGGATGTTGTAACGTGTCTTCTGTTTCATACGCGCCAGGATTTCCTCTTCGGAATCATGTAGATCAACAATGAGAGTGCGAGGGGGCTGGATATTATTCGGCGAGGTTTCAAGTTCCATATTCCAAGTCTCAAGTTTTCCCTCGTCCCACTGGTCCGGTTCGAACTTGAGGAATATGGCATGGTTTTGTTTACAAGCTGAATCTATTTCCTGCCAAAGAGATGCGCCTGGATTCGCTTTGGGAATATAGCCTATTGAAAATCCTAAAGGTAATTTCCGAAACAAAATTTGCACACCTGCATCCAGAATAACGATGCGGACCGGTTTCCACCCAAACGCGGACTTCAATTCCCCCCATTCGCCGGTCTGCAGCAAGTGTGCGTTGGGATGGGTTGAAAGAAACTGGTTCCAGTCGGAGAGGGAGACGGTAGGCATGATTCTGAATTGAACGGTTAGTCGTCCACGCACATAACTCAAATAATGGACGTTATGTCCAGTTGTGGCGTTTCGCGAATGGATGAACCGGGGATCAGATGATCGAGCAGTTCGATGATCGCGTCGGTATCGGCGGAGTGGCTAAGGCGGGAAAGAGAGTCAATGGCTTGGGACAAATCCAAATCCGTTGATGAGGCGTCTGCATCCGGGCGGAAGATATCTGGGTGGAGAGTCTTCTGCAAAGGCGTTCCTTTATCCCACAGCTCCTCTGTCAGTTTTTCGCCGGGACGGATTCCAGTAAACGTAATATCGATATCTCGATACGGCTCAAGACCGGAGAGGCGGATCAAGTCCTCAGCCAGATCAAGGATGCGGACCGGCTCGCCCATGTTGAGCACAAAGGTCTCGCCGCCTTTTTCCATCGAGGCAGCCTGAAGGACAAGATAAACCGCTTCGGGGATAGTCATAAAAAAACGGAACATGTCGGGATGTGTGATGGTGACTGGACCGCCGTTCGTGATCTGCTGCTTGAAGATGGGGATGATGCTGCCGCGACTGCCCAGTACATTCCCAAAACGGACGACCGTGAACGAGCGCTGTGATTTGCGCGCTGCATCGAGGACAATCATTTCGGCGAGGCGCTTGGTCGCGCCGTAAATGGACGTAGGGCGGACCGCCTTATCGGTTGAGATCAGGACAAATTTTTCGACGTTATGATCTTGAGCGGACTGAACAACGTTGTGTGTGCCAAGCACGTTGTTGGTCACCGCTTCGACGATATTCGCTTCCATCAGGGGGACATGCTTGTGCGCGGCAGCATGGAAAACAATTTGAGGCTGAACCTGCTCGAAAACGGAATTCAACTGTTCGAGGTTGCGGATATCGGCAATGACCGGCGGAAAAGAAAGATCGGGGTAATCCTGCTTCAGTTCAAGGAGAATTTCGAAAATGCTGTTCTCGCCGTGACCCAGCAGGACGAGCTCGACAGGGTTCCGCCGCGCGATCTGCCGGCATAACTCACGACCAATGGAACCACCCGCGCCAGTTACGAGGACACGTTTCCCTTCGAGCGCCGCGCCGACAGCCTGGTCGTTGATGCGCACAGACTCGCGGCGCAGCAGGTCGGTGATATCCACTTCACGCAGGCGGTTGACACTGACCTTGCCGCCGATCAGCTCATACATGCCCGGCATCGTGCGGGAGGGAATCCCCTTGAGACGGCAGACATCGTTGACTGTGCGAACTAGTCGTCCAGGCGCGGACGGGATGGCAATGATCACTTCATCGATGCGATGGAGATCGATGATCGAAGGCAGATCACCTATTGTACCGATCACGTCCACACCATACATGGAGTGATTCTGTTTGGCGGGATCATCATCGAGAAAGCCAACGGGAACCAGATTGAGCTGTGGCGATTTTTGCAGCTCACGGACCACCAGTGCTCCGGCATCGCCCGCGCCCAGGATCAAGGCACGTTTTTCCTTCCCCCTCGGACGCGACATCGTGGACTGCTCG
The DNA here is from genome assembly GCA_035250835.1 of Anaerolineales bacterium. GTDB lineage: Bacteria > Chloroflexota > Anaerolineae > Anaerolineales > Villigracilaceae > Defluviilinea. Next base: position 2,273 of record DATFET010000459.1, on the reverse strand, counting down.
TAGAACATTCGCAGTGCAAACCGCGAGCCTCCAATCAGGATCAGAGAGAGGAGCCAGTCGATTCCGAGAGCCGAGCGCGGCATGCCAGGCAGGACGCGGCCTGTTACGATCAACACCGCCATCACACTTGAAAGCAGCACAGAGGCCGAGGTAACAGCCACAACAATCAGGCGCAGCTCAGCGGTGCTCGCATACATCCACAGGCGGCGATACAGACCGAAGAAATAATACACGGGGATTTTGATCGCCAGCGCAACCACGCACATCAACACCACAGCCGGGAAGTAATAGGGAAGCTCGCCCACGTCCAGCCGTAATGCAAAACTGCCCAGCACCGAAATGAGGGTCAGCGCGATATCTCCAATCAATACAAAGCGATTACGGATCTGGAGGTGGGAGGTGTGCATTGTGAATCAATAAACGAGAGATCGTAGATCAAAGATCAATGAGTCCGCATCCATTCCACGGTTTCCTTCAAGCCGTCCGCCAGGGAGACTTCAGCGCGGAAGCCCATCTCGGCGGCGGCTTTTTGCGGGCTTCCCACCGAGCGGTAAATATCCCCGGCGCGCGGTGGGGCGAACTCATAAGTGGGTGCGTTCGGCAGCAATTCATACATCACGTCCAGGAGATCGAGCAGACAAGTTTCCACGCCGGTGCAGACATTGAAAACTTTCCCGGCTGCATTCGGATGCTCGGAGGCGATCAAATTGGCGCGCACAACATCCCGTACGTTGATCAGGTCACGCGTCTGCCCCCCATCGCCAAACACGGTCACGGGTTTACCATCCAGCAGGCGGCGCGCAAAGATCGGCACTGCCGCGGCATACATCGAGTCAGGACGCTGGCGCGGACCATACACATTGAAGTAACGCAGCGCTGCGACTTCAAAGCCAAACGCGGCGGTGAACAGCTCAGCGTACATTTCATTGACCCGCTTCGACACTGCATAAGGTGATTTCGGCTGGAGCGGCGTCTCTTCGATGAGAGGCAGCGCTTCCGACTCCCCGTAGACGGCCGCGCTGGAAGCCACCACTGCGCGTCTGACGCCGGCTCTGCGCGCCGCGTCGAACAGCAGGGATGTACCCGTAATATTCACGTCAAAGCAGGTCTGAGGCTCATCCATGGATTGTGGGACGGAGACAAAAGCTGCTTCGTGAAAAATGACATCGACTCCGCGCACAGCCTGGTCAACGCCTGAGGCGTCCCTTACGTCTCCCTCAAGGATTTCAATCTGGTCTTCCTTAAACCGCTGTGTCAGACCATCGAGGTTTTCGCGTTTCCCCGTGCTGAAATTATCCAGCACACGGACAGACTGTCCCCGCTCAAGAAGAGTCTGGACGATGTGTGAGCCGATAAAACCAGCGCCGCCGGTAACAAGAACCTTCACTCTACCTCCCGGTCCGCCGAAGGACTGTGCCGATCGTGCGCAAAATGATTGACACATCCATGGCAAGCGTGCGATGCTTGATATAGTACAGGTCATATTCCAGTTTGACAACCGTCTCGGTGACACTGGAGACATACCCATAGTTGATCTGCGCCCAGCCAGTCAAGCCGGGCTTCACAAGCAGGCGCGCTCGGTAAAAGGGGATCTGCTTCTGATACTCGTTGACCAGCCCGGGCCTTTCCGCCCGCGGTCCGACAAGACTCATCTCACCTCGCAGCACAGACCAGAACTGCGGCAGTTCATCGAGGCGCGTACGGCGCAGGAAACCTCCCACACGCGTCACACGCGGGTCGTTTTCCATGGTTGTAAATGGACTGCCCTCCATGTCTGCATCCCTACGCATCGAACGAAACTTATAAATTTTAAATTTTCTACCGCCTCTCCCCAGGCGGTCCTGTGAGTAGAAGATGGGAGAGCCTGTATCCACCCAGATCGCAAGCGCCAGGAAGGGAATCAAAATAGCAAAAATAAGCAATCCAAACAATCCGCCGACAATGTCCAACAGGCGTTTGGTTAATTCATAAAAGCCACTAACGTGCAGCTCATCTACGAACGAGCGGATGATCCAGTCTGATTCGAGGTGATGGACCGGCACTCGGCTTGTCATTTCCTCGTACAGCATCGGCATGCGCGTTACATCGACGCCGTGTTCCTGCGCGTCAAGGATGGTCTGGAATGTTGCGCCCTTGATCTCCCCATTGATCGCCACCACAAGGTCGGACACCCGGTATACGTCTATCAGGTTCAGCATGTGGTAGCAGGTTCCCAGCACTGGGATTCCGTGAAATACTTTCCCCGCTTTATGCCCGTCATCGTCGACGAAACC
>DATFET010000446.1:0-4047 GCA_035250835.1 Anaerolineales bacterium | reverse complement strand
CTTTCGTTGCATCCAATAACTTCTCCAATTTGCGGTCACGCTTCGAGATCACCATCGACGCGCCCGTATCGGCATAATAGCCATCCAGCTCTGCCGACACATCGATGTGGATCAGCTCACCCTCGCGCAGGACATGGTCATCGGGAATCCCATGCGCGATGACAGGCGATATGCTGATGCAGGTCGAGCCTGGGAAGTTGTACGTCACCTGTGGCGCGGAGCGCGCGCCCTCCGCTTCGAGCAGGTCGCGGCCGATCTCGTCGAGCTCGCGCGTCGTCATCCCGGCGCGGGCGGAATCCATCATCCGTCGCAGGGTTTCGGCACAAATCCGCCCGATGGCTTTGAGGTATTGAATGTCCTTTGGGGAATTAGCTGTCATGCTGCAAATGGCAACAATTTATACACGCGCGATAGTCGAGAGGCAGCTTCAATATCCTTACGTGTGAGTGCCTCGCGGACATCATCCAGTTTTGATGCGTCTTCCACAGATAAATACGGGGACCAGTCATCATCGGTATAAACCAGTTCAACCTCTACCTCAGCCACATACTCATCCACATGAACCAGTTTGGAAATTCGGCGCTTCGTCATTTTAATCTCCTTAATAAAGTCAGCAGACCAACGGCTGAGGTCAGGACGATAAGCAGTTACCTGTCACAGCAGGCAAGGATTATACAGCAAAGGCTGTCAGGCAGAAAATCAATGACTTGCGATACTGAGCCTTGCCCCAATTACCTGCCTCAACTCTTCCTGAACCTTTTGCCATGCCTGTCCTGCCTCCACTACGACCCAACGATCTGGCTCAGCCTTCACCATCTCCAGATAACCTGCGCGGACGCGTTCATGGAATTCAACGGTATACGCATCCAGACGGTTCCACTCGTTATCTTTCTTCTTTCTTCTCAACCCTTCCTCCACATCCAGGTCCAGTAAAACCGTCAAATCAGGGACCAGTCCACCCGTCGCATACTTCACCAACGAGCGCACCTGCTCGAGGTCCTGTTGGTGTCCGTAGCCCTGATAGGCAATGGTCGAGTCGTAGTAACGGTCGGAGATGACGATCTCACCGTGTGCCAGCCGCGGCTTGATGACCTGCTCCACGATCTGGGCGCGCGCCGCCTGGTACAGCAGCGTCTCTGTGCGCGGATGCATCTCCACGTTCTTGAGATCATGGATCACTTCGCGGATCTGCTCGCCAATGGATGTGCCGCCCGGCTCGCGCGTAGGGAATACGATGTATCCCTTCTCGCGCAGGTATTCCACCAGATGCTGGATGTGGGATGTCTTGCCTGAGCCTTCCGGACCTTCGAGTGTGATGAACATGTTTAGCCGCTAGCGATGAGCGGTTAGCTTTCAGCTAAATGCCAATCGCTAACCGCTTTTCTTACTCCCTGAATATCCTCACATGCCTGCGTGGTTCCTTGCCATAGGAATGACTCACCAGCTCGGCGTTGCGCGCCATCTCATGCTGGAGCCTGCGCACCAGCGAGGGACCCGGGGGAAGATCCACCCAGCGCTCCCCGTTGAGCACGGCAGAGATTGCCTGCTGGGTCTGGTCGCGCACCGAGTCGATATCTGACGACACGAATTGCTCACCCTTCAAGTTGTAGAGATCGCCCAGGAACTGTTCCATCTGTCCGACAGTTGTTGAGCGCAGAACATAGATCGGCAGACCGCGGCTCTCGGCATCCACGATGGTCTGTTGGCGGTCGCGGTAATACGTGCGCAGCGTTACCAGCGCATCGGCTTCGCTTGGATCTTTGACGACCACCGCCGGCACGCCGAGTCGCTTGGCTGCCTGCATCAGGCGGTTGCGCGCCACCCCATAGGGATAGATCCGCACGGTTTGCATGACGCCGCGCACGGGCTCCAGCCGCAGCGGGGTGGGTGTTGGCATGGGCTCCTCGGCGGCAGGAGTTGTTGTCCGTCCGCGCCGAGGCGATTTCGGCTCCTTTGCATCCAGCCGCGATTTATCTGTCGCCGCGGCTTTCTCGATCTGGATTTTGCCCTCTTCGTCACGCGTCCGCACTTCGGGCGGGAGCGGAAAACCGCGCAGGAGCGCATCCACAGAAGCCATGATATCGGTATGGACCGCGAAACGGTCGCGGGTCTGGATCTCGATCAGCACATCGAACGTGGGCGGAGCGCGTCTTTCGAGGACCGTTTTCTGGGTGCCGCGCCGACGCGCTTCCTCATCCGACAGGGTGACGGCTTCGATGCCCCCGACAAGATCGCTCAACGTCGGGTTGAGGAGCAGGTTGTCGAGAGTCTGACCGTGCGCCGTACCGATTAACTGGACGCCGCGCTCGGCGATCGTGCGCGCCGCCAGGGCTTCGAGCTCGCGCCCGATCTCGTCGATGACGATGACCTCCGGGTTGTGATTCTCCACGGCTTCGATCATCACCTCATGCTGGAGCATCGGTTCGCGCACCTGCATGCGGCGCGCCTTACCCACAGCGGGATGCGGCACATCGCCGTCACCGCCGATTTCATTGGATGTATCTACAATGACCACGCGCTTCGTTTCTGCAAGGATGCGGGCAGCTTCACGCAGAAGCGTTGTCTTACCCACGCCCGGGCGGCCGAGGATCAACACAGATTTGCCGGATTCGATCAGGTCCTGGATGATATCCACGGTGCCATACACGGCGCGGCCGACGCGCAATGTCAGCCCAACGACAGCCTTGCGGCGGTTGCGTATGGCAGAGATGCGGTGCAATGTGCGCTCGATGCCCGCCCGGTTGTCCGCGTCGAATTCGCCCGTGCGCTCATCGACATAATCGATCTCGGCGCGGGTCACCTCGGTCTCACGGATGTTGATCTCGCGGTCCACGAAACGGGAGGTGGGAATACGTCCCAGGTCGAGAATGATCTCGAGCAGGTTGTCGCTGTCGTTGGCCTTCTCTACTGCGTGGCGGATATCGAGCGGGAGGACGTCGAGAAGTGCGTCAAGATCGTCAGTAATCTTTAGTTGAGTCATAGGTCAAATCATGTGGTTAAAGTGTCACATTCCACGCTAGGTTTTATGCAATTCATGGAGGTGACTGGGGTAAGGGAAAAATCTACTTGCGCCGCGATATCCCTGTTCTGCGCGGCTTACAGGTATTAAATGCAGATCAGCATGGAAAAGTTCCTGCCTCTTCATCGGTCTCTATACTATTATACGAGGAATGGCCGTTCCCTGTATTGGAAAGTTATTATAGAAAAGTAAATTTCAGTGGGTGTTATTGATCCGTATCAGTCAGTAAATCTGCATCAATCAAATCTTGTGACCAGAAGCGCGTTTTGCCAGGATTAAATCCTGTTTTGAAATAAAGCAAACTCTCAAACCGTCAAAATCCACTTCAAAACGTCTTTTCCAACATTCTTCAAATTCCACCCCGGGGATTCCAATCAAAATGTCCACACGAACAGGCGGTAATCCCATCTGAAAGAAATAGCCATCTTCTGCAAAATCTTTTACCGTTAATCCTTTTCATGGAGCGCCAAATTCAAGCACTGCTTTATATACGGCTTCAGCATTGGAAACATCCGTACTGATCTATTCTATACATCAAGATCTTTCGTGAAGCGAGGTTCTGTATATTGAACCACTGCATAGCCCCCGATCACCAGATATCTAACGTGATTGTCTTTGAAAAGTCGTAACAGATCGCTGAAGTCTGAGTTGACGAACATCGCGCCCCTTTACTTTCATGGTGTGAACAATCAATTCCCAGGTCGCGTCAAAACGGGCCTTGGGTGGCTGCGACTGCCAAAATTCAAGGTCAAATGATCTGTCTAGTTCTTCCAGCCTTCCTTTACGTTCAACAATGTTCTTTCACGTGATTTAATTGCATCATGCCAAATCTTTATTTCTTCCCCAACAGCTTGCTCACCCTCGAAGGCTGGATGCTGACACCCTTTGGCACCGTGGGAACAGTCTGCGCATCCTTCACCAGATGTGCCAGGTGCTTTACCATGACGGCCTGGCGGTCGGCGCCCTTCGCACCCAGGTCCGCGAGGACCGGTTCCAGCCAGGCCTGATAGGAGCGGACACAGACGTAG
>DATFET010000440.1:0-6093 GCA_035250835.1 Anaerolineales bacterium | reverse complement strand
GCCCACGGTCTCGCATCATCTTGCCATCCTGCGAGACGCAGGTCTGGTCAACATGCGCGACGAAGGTAAGCAGACGTTTTACACGCTCCACCAGGAAAATATCGTCGTCTGCTGCGGACAATTGATGATCAAGTTCGCGCCTGAAACTGAAACAACAGAAAAATTCGTAAAAGTACTCAATCAATAAGACTGGAGTTCAGAGGCGCGCCCTGACTCCAATTTTTTTGACAAAACAGATAGACAAATATCTATATAAGGAGATTTCACATGTCAACTCTATCCCCCACTCCCATCCATGAGGCGGTCCGTGAGCACTACGCAGAACGGATCCAAAACAACGCTTCCTGCTGCGGATCCGATAACTGCTGCGGCGCCGACAGTACTCTCTACCCCGAAGAGCTGCTTGCCACCCTGCCCGAAGGCGAATCTGCGGTCAGCTACGGGTGCGGCGACCCGGTCACACTTGCTTCACTCCAGCCCGGGCAGACTGTCCTTGACCTTGGCTCAGGCGCAGGACTCGACTGCTTCTTTGCAGCCCGTAAAGTCGGCCAGACCGGGAAAGTCATCGGCGTGGACATGACTCCTGAGATGATCGAACGCGCCAGGTCCAGTGCGAAGCGGTTGAATCTCACCAATGTGGAATTCCGACAGGGCTATCTCGAAGAGCTGCCGGTCGACTCGGGCAGTGTGGACATCATCGTCTCGAACTGCGTGATCAACCTTTCACCGGATAAAGCCAAAGTATTTGGAGAAGCCTATCGTGTCCTCAAGCCGGGCGGCAGGCTGGCCGTCTCGGATATTGTGACCGACGGCCCGCTGCCCGACCCGATCAAGAAGAGCCTGAGCGCCTGGGCAGGCTGTGTGGCAGGCGCGGTCGAAGCGCAGGACTATATCAACATGATGAAGTCGGTCGGCTTTACGGATATTTCGGTGGTTCCTGTTTTCTTCGACAAGGAGGCCGTTGATTCGGCGCTGGACGATCTGAAGGACGTGGTCGAGCTCAAAACGATCTCGCCTGAAGATGTGTATCAGGCAGTATATAGCGCCAAGATCACGGCTTACAAACCTGCTTAAATTTCATGGCAGCGAAGGAAGAGACGGCTTTGGCCGTCTCTTCTGTTTTAATTGCTATGATTCAATATCCAGCTTGACAGTGCAATCGTTCGCAGGTAAAACAAATTTATATCAAAGGAGTCCTATGAAAATCGTAACGGATTGCGCAGCAGATATGACCACGGAGGAGCTGGAACAGTTGGAAGTCACCCAGGCGCCACTGTTCATCCAGCTCCCGGAAGGGGAGGTGAACTCTGCCGAGATATCGGCGGACGATTTCTACAACCGCCTGGAGGCCATGCGCCCAGCCATCCCCACGACTGCACAGCCCTCCAGTGGGATTTTTGCAGAGCTGTATCGTACGCTGGCTGCGGCGGACAAGGAAATCTTTTCCATCCATATTTCATCCGGGTTGAGCGGCACGATCAATTCAGCGCGGGATGGCGGAGAACTGGCAAACGCTGAAGCCAATGTCAGCTATTGGGATACGCTCACGCTCTCGGGCGGAGAACGCTTTCAGGTGATGGCAGCCGCGCTCGCCACAAAAGCAGGCTGGGCGATGCAGGCCATCCAGGAGAGGCTCGAGAAAATCCGCGAGAAGACCGAGGTGATCTATACCCTGGACACTCTCGAATACCTGGCGCGCGGCGGGCGCATCGGACGCGTCAAAGCGATGGCCGGCGCGCTGCTCAACCTCAAGCCTATTATCCGCGTCGACTCAGATGGGAAGTACAGCACGGTCACAACTGCGCGAACAATTGGAAAATCCATCGGCGCAATTACCGACCATCTTTATAGCAGGTATACACAAAGCCCTGTGTGGGTGACGGTTCTGCATGGACGGTTTGCGGAAAAAGCCGATGTCCTGGCAAACGAGCTGCAAAGCCGGCTGAAGATTGGCAAGCTCGAAGTCAGGCGCATCTCACCGGTTCTCGGCGTTCATACAGGTCCCGGCATTGTAGGTGCAGCCGTTCTCCCGATGGAATTGATGGAAGACCTGGTTTCCCCGTAGATAGGACGTGATCAATCTATGGACATTCAGGTCGAGAGTCAGTCATCCGGCTGGGACGTTCGATCTTCCTCAGCCTGGGAAAGCGGCTGACTAGTCCCATTCAAATTTGTATCCTGTGAGGCGATCGGAGATAACAGAGTCTCATGAAAGCCTCCATCCGACGCTGGGACAGGAGAAGCCGCGCTCACGAGTCCTTGAGGAGACTGAAGATGGTAATCCGGGAATTCCCTGTCAAGCCTTCGAATGTCCCTGACCAGATAGCCTGAAAGCCCGACCAGGATTCCACCAATCCCGCATAGAAAGATTAATAGCCCGAAACCGGCTCCGGGTCCGACACCGACGAGCCACCCAAAAGTGTCCGCAAGCGCGCCTCCCTCCTGCATGGCCGGTTCGAAGATCCGGTCCCCAAAGAGGCCCGCCAGCAGAGGGGTTAATGGAATCATCACCTGGGCAATAAAATCGCTTGCAGAAAAGACCCTGCCCTGAACATCGGGAGGGATCTTTGTCTGCATAAAAGTGTCCATGGATACATTCACTACCGGATCAAAAGCAGAATAGATGATCATGGCAATCACCCAGATGATCAGCGTCTGCCCTATACCGAGCAATATCATGCCGAACAGGCTCGAAATGATCCATCCCAGCAGTATGGCATGGATCGGCCTCTTCACCCTGCCCCACATCGTCAGGAAAGTGCCTGCCACAACAGCCGACAGAGCGCCTGCCGCCTGGACGATCCCAACTGCCTGGACATCACCATCTGAGCGCAGCAGGATCATCGGATAGAGCGCGGCCACAGAGAGAGCTATGCCAGCGAATAAATTTCCAGTAGAAAAGACAAGCTGCAGGCCAAGCAATGCAGGCCGGCGAAAAATATACTGGATTCCATACATGACGTCCCTCAAAAAGGTGCTATGTGCCATCCGCCCTTCGCGGGTCTGGGGAGTGGCAGGCACTTCTACAAACAGCAGTGCACCGATCGAAATAACAAAAGCGAGCAGATTGATGGCGAGAATACCGTCCAGGCCAAAGAGCAGGTACAAGCCTCCCGCAAGCAGCGGGCCAAAAATTTCAGGTCCATCGTTCAGCAGCGACATTAATCCATTGGCACGGACATACTGATTTTGTGAAACCATGATGCTGATCGCAGCCGAATAGGAGGGGGATTGAAATGCGTAACCCACACCCTGGAAGATCGCTGCCAGATATAAATGCCAGACTTCCAAATTCCCGGAGCTTTGAAGAACGAGCAAAACCGCCATGGACGAGAGCGATATGAAATCATATACGAGCATCATCATTTTGCGGTTGAAGCGATCGATCAGGACCCCCGTAAACAGGATGGCAAGCAGATAGGAACCGAAAAAGAAGAATTCCAGGAGCCCGACCGCGATACCGCTGCCTGTAATGCTGAATATCCAGATTGGCAGGGCCACTGCTGTGATACTGGAGGCAATCCCCGAAACGAACTGTCCCAGCCAGATGATGAACAATCCCTTCATCCCACCAGGCCGGGGGAATGGAAATTCAATTCTTCTCATCGTCTTATTGATTCAGGATAACACAGCGAATTCAGTAAGACAATCCCTCAATTTCTGCATTTCTGTTAATATCGTTTCAATTGTTCAGCGAATGAGCAGGTCAGAAATATCTTTAGAAGTCAGACAATCCCGCGGCCTCGCGGGATTGTCTGATCTCTCAACACGCAGATTATGTTTCGCAGGTGTGCCTGGCACTTACTCCACATAGATCTCGACGTGCTCCCCATCCTCATCATCGGTCACGTCAATGATTTTGCCCGTGACGCCCGAGCGCATCGCTTCCATCACATTGGACATATCCACGCCCTCCACTTCGGGCGCGAAATGAGCACCGATCTTCAAACCGGCGTCCACCAGCGCGAGCGGGATCTGCACCGAAGCTTTCGAGCGGCCTGTGCGCACATCCGTCACACGGATGCGCAGCCAGCGCGGTCCTCCCGGCATGCCCGGCGGGCGCGGTGGAGCCAGAGTACGTGGTCCGCTCAGGGCAGAGAGCAGCTTGGTGCCTTCCTCAGCACTGAGCTTCCCTTCTTCGATCATCTTCAAGATTTTCATTCGTTCTTCAGAGCTGGCCATGCTGCGCCTCCTTATCCGATATAAACCTGCACGCGCTCGCCATCTTCGTCATCATTCACATTGACGATAAACGGATCGCCTGATTTTCTTGTTGCATCCAGGATCTGGATGATTTCATCCACATTCGTTTTTCTCAGTCCATGGATCGAATGACCGAAATTCCTCAGGAACCATGAGGTCAACGCAAGCGGAAGGGGAAACGCAATCGTGATGTTTTTTGGACCGTCACGGGCATAACGCCTGTCGACATTCACATACAACCAGTGTGAGCCCTGCCCACTGGCACCGATTGCAACCAGCAAAATACCCAGAAAGAGTGGAAATAATAAACAAATCCACCAGTAATTCGTACCGATCCCCTGCTGGATTTCATAAATACCCCAGGCGCTCAAAACAGTGACCAGGATGCCGATCCACAATGGGATCATGGCGAAGCGACGCGCCCTTGCCTTCACTTCTTCAAACTCGTCAGCAGATGATGCGGTCTCTCCGAAGCCGGAGGCGGATCCCGTTTCAATAACTTCGATCTCAGCTCCCGTCTGGTCCGCTTCGAGGGCGCGCATGAGACTTGCCGCTTCCTCGGCGCTGATCTTACCTTCCTCCACCATTTGCAGTATTTTTTTACGTTCTTCGGAAGACATTACTTGCCTCCTTCCAGGGCTCGCAGCAGTTCCTCAGCCTGCTCAGATGTGATCTTCTTTTCCTGCAGCATTTTCAGGATCACCATGCGCTCTTCATCGGCAACAGGCTCCGGTTTAGGGGCACCTGGAGGCGTCGGCATGCCTTTCGGACCGAAATCCCATGGACCTGTATTCGCGCCTCTGCCCCAGCGCCGCGCATGCCGCTCAGCATGGCGTTCTGCCCGGCGGGTGGCCTCCTCAGCGCGCTTCATCGAACGAGCTGTCGCTGCCGCCACCTGACGCGAAATCCGCTCACCGAAGCCTGACCAATCGAAGTTCATGGCGGCAAAGTTCCCATATTCCTCAGCAGACTCAGCCGCGTTTGCCTGGTTCGTCAGGCGGATATCGCCGCCTGCGCTCAACATAATTTTTGCCGAGCCATCTCCCAGCACGACCACTCGTTCAGTGACTTCGGGATCATTCTGCAGGCCGGGCCATTCCACGTCTATTTCATCTCCCTGCATAGTGACCGTTGCATTTGCCTTTGAAGGCAATACCAACAGAATATCATCGCCAGCGGTGACGGTATACTGACCGTCATCGCGCGGCTCCAGATAGATCACCACATCCTCCCCCACATTGACTTTGATATCGCCGTGCGCGCCGCGCAGGGCCAGGTCATCTGCGATAGAATCGATGTTGATATTTCCCTCCACATCCCGGAGGGAAATATCGCCGCCCGCATTCTTGACATGCAGATTGCCACGTGCGCCGCGTAGGCTGAAATCAGACCCGATCGAGTCGATGTTAACCGAGCCGACTTCACGCATCGAAAGATCGCCACCGATCGAGGCAATCCTGATATCGCCGGTCACACCACGGATGGCTGCATCCCCACCAATGGATGCAAAGTTCAGGATGGAATCCTTGGGCACCCGCAGCGACACGTCATCGTCACACGAAAACCTGATCTCATCGCCATTCTGTTCCAGGCGGATCTCTTCATCGTCGGCTTTCACAAGAATTTCATTCCCATCCCAGCCCACAATGCTCGCATCGCCGCCAATCGAGTCGACCATGATTCGTGGAGACTTCCCGACAGAAATCATGCGAGACATGATTTATTCCTCCTCACCGCGCAGCAGACGCATGGCTTCATCGGCTGAGATCCTCCCAGACTCCAGATCGTCTAGCACGGTGCTGCGCGTTTCGGCACTGACTTCGACAACCTCATCCTTGCCGGGCTCAAAGCCCAGGGCACGGATCACCTCGTGCAAACGGTTTCGAATCG
>DATFET010000133.1:0-4460 GCA_035250835.1 Anaerolineales bacterium | reverse complement strand
TCGGAGGACTGCTAGTGGTTGTTGGAACCTTGGTGCAATTTCTCACGCCTGACTACTCCGTATCTGAAACCTACTATTTCGTTTGGCTGGGTGGTGTGCTTTTCTTGAATATCTGCCTGTCCATATTTGGCGTTTTGGCGTTGATCGAAAAACCGTTACCGCGCTGGAATTGGTTGCCGCTGGTCGCCGGGGCGTGGATTCTGCTCCTGCCGCTGCTGGCAGGAATCATGGGCTCGCCATCTCCGACCGTCTTCATCGCTGTGCTCGTCATCATGACGATTGCCCAGGTCATGCTCGGGTATATCCTACAAGCGGATGCATCGTGGGAAATGGCGACAGCCTGATACGACAGGCTATCAAAGAACATCCAGAGTTGCATCAGAATAGGAGAAAACGCGTGTCAACCCAAACAAATGCTACCAATAGCCCTGACTTCAAAATTGACTGGATCGCTCTGCTGGTTATCTCAGTGTTAGCCCGCTCGTGGGCAATTGAGCCAGTTGTCAGAACGTCACGTTCAACTGTCCTACCTTGAGAAGACAAGCAAAGGAGGCGTTACCATGAATACTCAGGCACGCTGGGAAATCCGCTCTGGGATGATCGCGTTGGTTGGGTCATCACTATTGTTTGTGTTGGGCATCCTCCTGCGCGGGCCGATACCTAGTGTGGCCATTCCAGCATCCTTTAGTCTGGCCGCGGCCTCTGCTAATTATGTTGCGGGCTGGACTGTGATCTTGGTTGGATTCGTGCTTCAACTTTATGGGTACTTCGGGCTGTACCGCTACCTCACCTACCGGGCACAGAACGTGATTGCCTTGCTAGCATTTGTGCTGAGGATCGTGGGACTTGCGTTCTTTATGCCACTAGCCTCATTTCTTGCCGTCAATGTGCCTGTGATCGCTAGATTGTACCAGCAAGGCATTCAAGACGCGCTCACCGTTTGGGAGGCGAATTCCACCAGTTCTGGGTTAGCCCTGATGGCAGTCACGTCAATAGCTGCCATCATTGGCGCGATCCTCTTTATGATTGCCATCTGGCGGGATGGGAGGTTGCCCAAGTGGACAGTCGTTCTCATGGCTTTGAGCCAACCCCTGCTGGTTGGCTTTACCTTTACGACCGAATTGCTGGGGGCGGTACTTCTGCTCATTAGCACAGCAATGATAGCCTGGAAAGGATGGCAGGAATCCGCGGCAGGAACGGGTTAACACGGCGTGCACCCGCGATGCGGACCAGCTAATCCTGTAGATGGGCTTTCAATCCAAAGCAGTAGGACGCAAGTACAATGACAAGTCAAATAGGACTCCAAGAGTATCGCGTCCCTCGGGCAAGTTGGATCATTCTGGCAGTCGTCGCGACGCTTACTATCCTGTCCGGATTATACGTCGGCCTAACGCCGGTCGGCTCCCAAACAGAGCTTAGCGGCCGCACCTGGGAGGAGTTTGCCATGGCGGATCCAGAGGTGGCAAGAATATACTCCATGGATTTGGCTTTGTTGGGCATCACACTCACGGCTTTCGGCATTCTGGGCACGATAGTGTCTCTCATACCCTATCGACGCGGAGAGAGATGGGCATGGTTTGCGTTGTGGCTCATTCCGCTTGTGCATGGAGGCATGGCGCTCAGAATGCTGATTGATCAATACGCCGCCGCCTACGTATACCTCGGACTATTCGTTATCTCGCTGATTGGAATACTGATTCCGATCCGGAGATTTCTATAGTCAAAAGCCCCTGCCGCGCTGGAACTGGCTCCGCTGGTTGCCGGGGCGTCGCTCCCATCATTCCGCTTCTGGCTGGGATCACAGGTGGTCCGCCGTCCTCACCAATCATCATTGTAGTGCTCGTCATCATGACGGTAGTGCAGGTCATGCTTGGATATATGTTGCAAGCCGAATCGCCGCAGGAAATGGCAACAGCCTGAGCAAAGCGGTTCATAAGAAAAGGGATCGTCATGAATAAATCAAATTTCATCCGTTTGAGCGGTTGGGCGTTCGTCATTGGAGCTTTTTTCTTCTACATCTCCTTTTTCTATCTCTATATGTACATGTTCGCGTTCCTTCTCAACACATCCTTTCCCCTCCTCTTTCTGACTTCTCTGGGCATCAATGGGAGCACCGTAATCTACTTGAGTTTCTACGGAAGCCCGATCCTGCTGGCGGTTGGGATGTTCGGATTGCGGGCGCGTTATGGTGAGATCGTTGGCAAACTCGGAAAGACCATTCTGCTCATCAGCCCAGTTGGAATTCCGCTCTCCTATTTCGAGCCTCTGAGGGGCGCGGGGCTGTTTGTGTTGATGACCTGCCTTACCCTGTTTGGTGTGCTGGCTTTGATCATAAAACCACTGCCTCGGTGGAGGAATGGGTTGCCAATCATCGCTGGTATCGGGTACCCGGCACTCTTCCTTGCCAGCAGGCTTGCAGGGGTGGCTGACGAACAATTCATCGTCCGATCCCTTTTGCTCAATATCATGCTGGCGATCCAATTCAGCGCGCTGATGATACTGGGGTTCATGTTGAAAGGCGATGCGATTGAAAAATCAAAACCATATCCACGGGAGCAAACAGCGTAGACCATGCTAAAGATGGGAGAATTCTCACGGCCTTCGCCATTGTGGGCACGATAGTGTCTCTCATACCCTACCGACGCGGAGAGAGATGGGCGTGGTTTGCGTCGTGGCTCATTCCGCTTGTACATGGAGGCGTGGCGCTCAGAATGCTGACGGATCAATACACCGCCGGCTACGTATACCTCGGACGTTTCGTTATCTCGCTGATTGGAATACTGATTCCGATCCGGAGATTTCTACAGGCAAAGATGGACCTGGTACACATTTTGGAAGTCGGGTTTCAAATTCTCTCTCTCCAAGAGAGCGACACGCTTGTCCCGTAAAGGGTGAGATGTTGCCTCGTTGAAAGGTGCTATTTTGAACAAAGAATTTCAAAAGTACGGATTTTCCGATTTTCTAAGGGCGAGCGCGGTGGCACCGCTCGCTTCTATCCCCGCGGTGCTTCTGGTTGATCTTTTTATAATCCTTCCAAATCTGCTGGCGGTTTTGGCTATGTGGCGTTTGGCGTTATTGCTCATAATTGTTACACTCCCAATTTCATACTTCAGTACGGCAATTTTCGGAGCCCTGGGGATAGGAATCGCAAATTTAGCAAGAGTTCATGTCACAGTCCCTCTCGGAACCTTGGCAGGCGTTGTCTGCGGCGCCATTACTGGATTACTCAGCTTATGGTTGGTGGAACCGGGGACTCTTCCTCGATGGCTCTATATTCTGGTAGGCGCAATCTGTGGACTATTCGTCGGCGTGGCGTATCCAAAATTACTGAATCGATCGATTCAACCTAACTCTACAAATCGAAATGTCTCGCCGTGATAAATATCATAGCTGCCCAACAATGCGTTCTCAGAACGTGACCTGGAAAACGGGGAAAATGCGCCTTTTTCTTGAAAAACTACACCTTTTTGCACATTCTTGGTGTAGACACCACGACATTCTTTCGTGCAAAATGATCGTCCGCCATCATTCCAGGGTGCAGTGGACAGGTGGGTACGCGGCGCGTTTTTTGAGTTTTTTTGTGGCTTTAGGTTTTCCCGTTTCGACGGCGAGTCGCGTCCCACCCACCTGCCACTCACGCGAGCCGATATCAGGCGTATCTGGTAGAAGATCACTTCCATGGAGTCATATGAAACTTTCGACCTTTATCAAACTAATGACGAGTGGACAATCCTCTCTACTCGTTGGATTGCTCAAAACAGGCAATGAGTTTTATCGTGCTTGTTTTATCTCTGCTGCCTTGTCGAGGGGCGTCTATGAAAACTTCATTGACGGGAGGGCCAGCTTTGAACATCTCTGCGAAAAGATGGCTGTTTCCAACCGCGAAGGGCTTAGGACATGGCTCGAACTGGGTGTCGGTCTTGGCGAACTAAAACGGACAGGGAATGAGTATCAAATAAAGGGCAGGATTTCAAAGGCATTGCTCAATCCCGTGAATGATGCATTCAAAGCCTTGTTAGAAGAAGTTGTTAGTTACCAGTATGTCTATGTGATGGACACACCGACCATGCTCAGGAAACATGAATGGTTTCCTTTTGACCAGGAGCCGGGTGAATTGATTGCGCGGTCATCTCGAGTGAGCGAGCCGTTTATCTTTGAAGCAGTGGACGCGGTGATTCCCCGTCAGGGCGATTTTCAGTTATTGGAAGTTGGATGCGGCTCGGGAATCTACATTCAACGAGCTTGTACACGTAATCCAGAGCTCTGTGCGGTGGGGCTCGAACTTCAAGAAAAAGTGGCTGCGGTGGCTCAAAGAAATATTCAGGCATGGGGTTTGGAGAATCGTACAACCATCGAACATGACGATGTGAGAAATTATTCAAGCAGCCAGAAATTTGATCTGGTAACACTGCACCAGAATATTTATTATTTCCCTGTTCAGGAGAGGGAAAATTTATTCC
>DATFET010000433.1:0-5448 GCA_035250835.1 Anaerolineales bacterium | reverse complement strand
ACTGATGTTACGCACCGTCCCGAAGGTTCGGGTGGAAAGCGAGACCAGGTTACGAAAAACCTTCGGGACGTTTTGTGTCAGATGAGAATATAACAAAAAAATATTTGATTCACGAACCCGCCTCGAAGGTTCAACATTTGTCGAACCGCGGGTAAACAATTCATCGTTTTGTTTAGCCTGAGATCATCACCCACAGGATGACAAACAGGCAGAAGAAGATGAAAATCTATGGCAGAATGGAACAAAACATCCTTTAGCCTGCATAGTCAGCTTCTATTTTCCTTTTGAAAGGACGATATGGCCCAAGCTCAAGCCCTCCCGGCAGCAAAACCTGTTGCGTTCAATCGTTATCTTGCCCTGATCTACCTGGTCATGGCGCTCGGCCTGGCGATCACCGCCCTGGTCTCTACAAGTGTGAGCACCAACCCCGCCATGATCCAGCGCATCCTGTTCAACCCGTGGTTCGCCTTCGGGTTGTTTCTGCTCCAGGTCTTCGTCGTCGTGGGGATCAGCGCCGCCGTAATGCGCCTGTCGCCTGGAGTGGCTTTCCTGCTCTTTCTGCTGTATTCCGCGCTGACGGGCATCGCCATCTCGTCGATCTTCATTTACTACAGCAACAGTACCATTGCCTACACCTTTTGGGTTGCCGCAGGGATGTTCCTCTTCAGCAGTCTGGTTGGATTGGTCATCAAGCGCGACCTGAGCGGAGCCGGGATGTTCCTGCTGCTTGCGCTCATGGGCTGGACCTTCGGCCTGTTCCTGACCTGGTTCTTCCCCTTTGCACAGGGGTTAAACCAGCTCATGAATTTCACCGGCATTCTGCTGTTCGCCGCCCTGGCTGTTTGGGATACCCAGCGGCTGAAAGTACTGACCGCCCAACTCGAAGGTCAAAAGCCCATGGGCGGGATTGTCGTCATCGGCGCCCTGGCCCTCTACCTGGATTTCATCAATTTATTCCTGCTCCTCCTGCGAACATCCAGGAGATAGGTTCCTATTATGGAGGAGTCAACCCGCTTGCAGGGCTGGATCAGGAGTATTTTCCCTCAACACCCGTTGACCGAACCTATTCCAGAGTATCATATTCTGTTGACACGAACTTCAACGGCAATCAGATGACAGACCCACTGTAATTGGTTACATTAATATTAGTACAATCTTATTGATTGCACAAATCAAGCTGAAGGAGGTTGCATATCGAAGTAGACTGCCTTGAGCCGCGTATCCTCCAGGATGAGTTGATGACATAAATGCCTGCCCGGCCTTATCCGCCGAGCCAAAGCAAGCAAAATAAAAACATTCACTACAAGAAAAGGAATTCAAAAATGAGAACAATTAAGTCAGTCAGTGTAGGATCTTTTGCCCTGTATGGGGCTGTACTCGCAGCCCTCTGGACGTTCGTCTTTGGCTTGTACTATTGGATCCTGGGCTGGATCTTCGGCGCCCAGTCCTGGTTCATCGATGTAAACCTGGGCAACTGGACGGTCTATACATTGACCACCTTTGGCCTGATTTTTCTGCGAGCTTTCATCGCGGCGCTTGGCGGCGCGCTGGCAGGCTGGGTGATCGGATTGGTCTATAACGTTGTCGCCGGCATGATGGGCGGCCTCAAACTCAACCTGGAATAACTCTAAATATCTTTAAGCGGCTCCTATCGTCTGTCGAGGATGTCATCTCTTTCGGTTGATATCCCTAAAGAAAATATTTTCAAATTCCAAGGAGATACACAATGCCCTGTCTATTCGCTCTGTTTGCCGGTTTTGCTCCACGACTGGCGACATTATTCATCTGGATCGCCCGTCCAACCATGTTCAACGCTGCATTTGGCGGGAGCTGGTTTTGGCCGATCCTGGGAATCATCTTCCTGCCCTTCACCACATTAATGTATGTGATCCTGTGGAGCCCGGGCATTGGTCTGACCACTTATGACTGGTTCTGGCTGGTCCTGGCTGTGGTCTGCGATGTGATGCACTATACCAGCACGGCTTACTATAACCGCAATCAACTGCCCGGTTACACCGCTCCCAGCAGCACACCGCCCATGTAAATCCTGAAGACGAGTTTCGGTCCGTCATTGCAGATGAGATTCAGGGTAATCAAGCAGAAGAACTGCTCAATGACCTGCCTTTCTGCCAACAGGATGGGATCCATTTTTTCACGATACGGAGAATACCAATGACATACGGTCCAATCGATTTTGTAGTCCTCGAATTCCAAAACGACAAGCTCAAAGGCGAGATCATGCCGGCGCTGCTGGACCTGATCGAAAACAAGATCGTCAAGGTCATCGATCTTGTCATCATCCAGAAGGATAAAGATGGGAAGCACGAGGCTATTGAGCTTCAGGAGTTGGATTCAGAGACTCTGGCCATCTACGATCCGCTCAATGCGGAAATCAGCGGACTCATCCAGGTGGAAGACGTCGACGCGATTGCTGAACAAATGGCGAACGATACCACCGCCGCTGCCCTGCTGTTCGAGAACTTGTGGGCAATCAAGTTCAAGGAAGCGGTGCTCAATGCGAATGGAAAGGTGCTCGAGCAGGTCCGCCTTTCTCACGAAGATGTGGAGGAAGCTCTGGCAAAAATCGCTGGCGTCGAAGAAAAACAGTAGTCTATACCTGAATATTCAATATCAAATCGGAGGTCAATATGATGCGAAGAAGAGCAGTGGGAAGACCCATAGCCCGCGCCGCGGTAACGACCGCAGTGGTCGCCGGTACGGCCGGCGCGGTACACCACCACCAGGACCAGAAATGGGCAAAAAAGAATACGGCTGCGCAGCAGCAATACAACCAGGCATACCAGCAGGGCGCCTACGATGCCCAACAGGCCGCCCAGCAACAGCAGCAATATGCTCCACCCCCTGAGCAGTATGCAGCCCCGGCCCCTGCCCAGGAGGATCTGACGTCCAAGCTTCAGCAGCTGGCTGAACTGCACAAGAGCGGTGTGCTGACCGACGAAGAATTTACGGCTGCCAAGCAGAAGCTCCTGTTAAGCTGAGCGGTTTAACTTGATGGGAAAAAGGGGTCGTAATCTGATGAATATAATTATTGTTTCTTTAGAACTTTGCGCAGGGCTGTCATTCTGGCAGCCTGCGCATCATCCACTTTATGACAGACCGCGGCGATGTAAACTACTCTCACCCTAAAGCTGTTTAAAACTCTTCAGTCAAAAAGGAGAAGGATGACATGACTACTGAAGTTTCTGCAAAACAGGCCACTGAAAAGAAATTTACTTTTCCAAGCGCATTCACGATCTTGTTCCTACTGCTGGTCGTGATCGCGGCAGCTACCTGGGTCGTACCTGCTGGCTCGTACGACTACGACGAGGAAGGCGCGCCGATACCGGGTACCTATCACACGGTGGAACCTAATCCCCAGGCTCTGCTAAAAAGCGCCTTGAAAGGACCCATCACCGGCATGTATGGCATCGAGGATGAGACCGGTAATGTGGACGTGTGGAACTATGGCGAATTGTTCGGCGCCATCGATGTCGCTATGTTTGTGCTGATCATCGGCGGCTTCCTGGGCGTGACGATGAAGACCGGCGCGATCAACGCCGGGATCGCCCGGGTGGTGGAATCCTTGAAGGGCAAGGAAAAGTGGATGTTCCCGATCCTGATGACCATCTTTGCCATCGGCGGCACTTCGTATGGAATGGCGGAGGAGACGCTCGCCTTTTATGCCTTGATCATCACTGTGATGCTGGCCGCGGGATATGACGCGCTCAGCGCTGCAGCACTGATCATGCTCGGCGCTGGCATTGGCGTTCTGGGCTCCACCGTCAACCCGTTTGCCACTGGAATCGCTTCGGGTTTCGCCGACACAACCATCAGCGAAGGTCTGGTAGGACGTCTGGTGCTATTGATCATCGGCACAATTATCGGCATCTTCTTTGTGATGCGCTACGCTGAACGGGCCAAGAAAGATCACTCGAAATCTTTGGTTAATGATGAAAGAGCCGAGGTCGAGAAACAGTTTTTAACCAACAAGGAGGAAGGCACTGGGTTCGGAGAGTTTACCGGCCGTCACAAGATCATCCTGACCCTTTTTGCCCTGGCATTTGTGGTGATGGTCTATGGCGTGATCCCCTGGGAGGACCTTGGGATTGCCATACCCACCTGGTGGTGGTGGTTCCCGGAAATGACAGCCAACTTCCTGTTCTTCGGCATCCTGATTGGTCTGATCGGAAGGCTCTCAGAGAAGGACCTGGTCAATACCTTTGTGGACGGCGCCCGCGACATGCTGGGTGTTGCGCTGATCATCGGTGTGGCGCGCGGCATCACCGTCATCATGAACAACGGCTTGATCACGGACACCGTGTTGTACTGGGCGGAACAGGCCGTTTCAGGATTGGGTGGCGTTGGATTTATCCTGGTCACCTACCTCCTATACATCCCGCTCTCTTTCCTAATTCCCTCCAGCTCCGGCCTGGCAACCGTTTCGATGCCGATCATGGCGCCACTCTCCCAGTTTGCAGGTGTCCCCTCCTACCTGGTGGTTACGGCTTATCAGGCTGCCAGCGGGCTGGTGAACCTGGTTACTCCCACTTCGGCAGTCGTCATGGGCGGACTGGCAATCGCCCGCGTGGGATATGGTACCTGGTTGAAATTTGTCTGGCCGGTGTTGATTTACTTGATCATACTGACGGTCGTAGTTTTGGGTGCTGGGGTGGCAATCGGGATGTAGCATCGCGGCTTACTCACATCGAATGGAGAATATAGAGAACTACATGATCGAAATTTTAGATGAAACCACCGAGACATGCCTGGTGGTCCATTTCAGCGGCAAAATCACCGGCGATAAATATCAAAAGTTCCTCAATGCACTGAGCAACCGGCTTGTCACCCATGAAAAAGTCAGCCTGGTGCTGGAGTTGTCTGATTTTGAATTTTATGGGGATTTCGAAGCGGCTAAAAAAGACTTTAAGTTTAGTTTCGGAGACTACAAACGGATCCATCGGGCTGCATTCGTAGGGAACAAGAAATGGATCGAGTGGTTCACCCGTTTGATCGGTCCCTTCACCCGGACAGAGGAAAAATATTTTCGCGAAGGCCAGTTCGAAGAAGCTTACACATGGGCGTGTGCCTGAGAAGAATCGGGAGACGCAATGATCGAAATATTAAATGAGTCCACAGAGAAATGCCTTGCTGTCCGTTTCAGTGGCAAGGTGACCGGGCAGGAATATCAGAAATTCCTTGAAGCACTCGGCGAGAAATTTCAGGCATCTGATCAAGTCAGCCTGGTGCTGGAACTCTCTGGCTTTGAATTCTATGGTGACTTCGAATCCGCAAAGAAGGATTTCAAGTTTGGTTTCGGGAATTACAAACGAATCCATCGCGCCGCTTTTGTTGGCGATCAGAAATGGATCGAGTGGTTTACCCGTCTGATCGGTCCTTTCACCCATGCAGACGAAAAGCATTTTCCCGAAGGACAGGTTGAGGCAGCCT
>DATFET010000429.1:0-7704 GCA_035250835.1 Anaerolineales bacterium | reverse complement strand
ATAAATGCTCCGAGCAGCATTTTGCTCTCGAGGGCAAGGTTGAGGACTCCCGCCTGATTGCAGAGGGCTCCTCCCAAAGCCGCCAGCAGGATCGGGGTCGCCAGTCGGATTCCACTGTTGATCAGTTCGATGGTAAAGACGCTGAAGAATCCGTCCATGTCAGGTACTCTCTCCTTTCAGACTGCCCCTTCGCCTGCGGGTCACCCAGTTGCGGGCGCGGGCGATGCTCTCTTCATAGAACTTGCCGGCAGCCACAAATAGAATGATAAAGCCGATAATGGTCCCGCCCAGCTCACGGGGGATTTCAAGATTTAGTTGCAGTCCGATCTGCGCGCCCAGCTTCAGACCGGAGAACAGGATCGCAACAATGAAGACCCCGAAGGGATGCGTCTGACCGAGGATCGCGGCGGTCAAGCCGTCGAAGCCCAGTCCGACCGAGAAGCCGGTCATGATCCTGCGATGGACTCCCATCACTTCGATGGCGCCCGCCAGGCCTGCCAGGGCGCCGCTGATCAGCATGGCGCGTATCGCTGACTTGTCACTGCGAATGCCTCCATAAAGCGCGAACCTTCTGGATTGCCCGGCCATGCGCTGTTCATAGCCAGCCTTCGTCCGCCAGAGATAGATGTAGACGCCGATCACGGCGAGCACAGCAATGACAAAGCCCACGCCCCATTTGGAACCCGGCATAAAGGACAGCAGCTGCGCAGTCTCATCGATGACCGGCGAATGAGCGGTGGTACTGCGGTCGCCGCGCATCGGGAACTGCACCAGATATTCGACGACCAGCGCCGCGATGGAGTTCAACATGATGGTGGCAAGCAGCTCATTCACTCCCAGCCTGACCCGCAGAATGCCGGGGATCCAGCCGTAGGCGGCGCCGACCGCCATCGCACCAAGGATGAGCACCAGCGGGTGCAGGATCGGAGGCAGGTGGAGGGCATATCCCAGCCAGGCCGCGGCAGCTGCCCCGAGCAGGTATTGACCTTCCTGCCCGATGCTGAACATCCCGGAACGGAATGCCACCACAGCCGAGAGGCCGGTCAGGATGACGGGCGTGGCTCGCTCCAGGGTGGTGAGGAACAGGCAGTTTCCGTATTCCTGGCAGCCAAACCCTTTGGAGAAAAGGACAGAATATGATTCAAGCAAAGGTTTGTTCAGGAAGAGAATGAGGATGCCCATGACCACCAGCCCGGAAAGGATGGCAAGGAGAGGCACCAGGATGGCGTCTGTCACTTTCCTGACTCTTGCATTGTTCATGGCTGCACCTCCAGCGCGTCACTTCTGGGCGGCGTACTGCGCGGCTTGAGGTCCTCGAGCGTTCCGCCTGCCATCAGGATGCCGACCTCTTCCTCGGTGGTCGTGGCCGTCTGTAATTCGCCCTGGATCCTGCCTCGATACAGGACCAGGATGCGGTCGGACAACGCCAGGACCTCGTCGAGCTCGACCGAGACGAGCAAGACGCCTGCACCGCGGTCGCGCTCCTCGATCAGCGTCTTATGGACGAATTCGATACTGCCCACGTCCAGGCCGCGGGTGGGTTGATTGGCAATGATGAAGGCGGGCTTGCCCGTCAGCTCGCGGCCTACCACCACCTTTTGCAGGTTGCCCCCGGAAAGCATCGAGATCCCCTCCCCGGGCTGCGCGGCAGAGATCGAAAAAGCCTTCACCACCTTCTCGGCAAACTCGTTGATCGATTTCATCAACAGGAAACCATAGCGGCTGAACTCTGAGTGGTTGTAACGGGAGACGATCAGGTTTTCGTCGAGAGTTGTTTGAAGGTTTAATCCGACCACCAGGCGGTCTTCGGGAATATGAGCCATTCCCATCTCCCGCCGCTCACCCACCGACGCACGGTTGATCGATTTGCCCTTGAACAGGATCTCCCCGCCATCCAGCTCGTTCATGCCGGCGATCACTTCGACCAGCTCGGTCTGTCCGTTGCCGCTGACACCTGCGATAGCGACGATCTCACCCTGATGCACCTGGAACGAGACATGCGAAATGGCTGCCAGCCCGTTCACATCGGCGACGCTGATATCGCGGACGTCCAGGACCGGCTCGCCGCGTTCGATCTTGTCCTTCCTCACCCTGAGCAGCACCTCCCGCCCGACCATCATTTTTGCCAGCTCGGAGATCGAGGTCTCGGAGACCTTTTTTGTGCCGATCATCCGCCCGCCGCGCATGACGCTGACCCGGTCGGCGACATTCATGACCTCGATCAATTTGTGGGTAATGAAGAGGATGGTGTATCCCTGTTTGGACAGGCCGCGGATGACCGTGATCAGCTCGTTTACTTCCTGCGGGGTAAGGACGGCGGTGGGCTCATCCAAAATCAGGATCCTGGCTTTGCGCTCCAGCACCTTTAAGATCTCGACCCTTTGCTGCATCCCGACTGGCAGGTCACGGATGCGCGCCGAGGGGTCTACGGGCAGGTTGTATTTCGCGGCCAGCTCCTCGACCATTTCGTTTTCGCTTTGCTCGTTGACAAAGCCTGCGCGGGTCGGTTCCATGCCCAGGAGGATATTCTGGGCGACGGTGAAGGACGGCACCAGTTTGAAGTGCTGATGGACCATGCCGAGGCCATGGCGGATGGCGTCATCCGGGTGACCGATTTGGACTTTCTGCGAGTCGATGAAAATCTCGCCGGAATCCGCTTTGACCAGCCCATACAGGGTGTTCATCAGGGTCGTTTTTCCAGCCCCGTTCTCCCCGACGAGGGCGTGGACTTCGCCGCTTTCCACAGAAAAATCGACGTGGTCGTTTGCAAGCACCTGGGTGGATGTAAAAAAGCGGGTCATGCCTTTCATTTCGATCGCAGGCGTCATAGGCATATCCTTTAGAAAACCCCGGAGCGTTCCGCCCCGGGGTCTAAACCACGTGATCAGAATAGGTTATTGGGCGAGAAGTTCCACGCATTCGGGGGTGTCAGGGACGAATGCGTCGCAGACCTTGTATTCGCCGTTGTTGATCTTCGTGCGCCACTCCTCCACCAACGCCTCGATCTCGGGCAGCATTTCCACCATGTCGGCCGGGCCGTTGTCCTTGAACGTGGTGGAGCCTTCATCCCAGGATAGACCGGCGAAGCCTTCCTTCATGCCGCGGCGCTGGAAGCCGCCGGTATATTCTCCGTCTACGACCAGTTTGATTGGGTCGTAGGTGGTGGCTTCCACTTTCTTGAGCATGGATACGATCACATGACCGGGCTGAATATCATCCTGGTTCGAGTCGACACCAATGGCGTACAGGTCGCGCTGGGCAGCGGCTTCGAGCACACCTTCGCCTGAGCGACCGGCGACCTGGAAGATGATGTCGGCGCCCTGGTCATACAGTCCGAGAGCAGTCTCGAGGCCAAGGGTCGGGTTGGAGAAATCAAAGCCCAGGTAGCTGACCAGCACCTCGCAATCGGGACAGACCTCCTGGACACCCTGCTTATAGCCGTAATAAAACTGGTTCAAACCGGGGGCATCCCCGCCGACCACCGCGCCGACCGTTTTGGTCTTGGTCAGCGACCCGACGATCAAGCCCACCAGGAAGCTGGATTCATGGACGTCGATCTGATAGGCGACCAGGTTTTCGGGCAGGGTCTCGAGGAAGAGCTCGGAGGGCGAGGCGAACTTTTCATCCGGGAACTCTTCAGCCAGACCTACGAACATTTCTGGATCCATGGCCAGCCCGAGGACCAGGTCATAGTCCTGAGCGATGGCGCCGCGTAAAGCAGTCTCATGCTCCGAAACGCCGTTGGTCTCGATAATGTCACACTTGACCGGCAGCTCGGCATTGGCTTTTTCGATGCCGCGCGCGGATGCATCGATGAAGGAGCGGTCGCCTAACGGATTGGGTGTGATCAGGGCGCAGGTGTACTGAGGTTCCTGGGCGACTGGCGCTTCGGTGGCGGCCTCGGTCGGTGCGCCGCCGCCGCAGGATGTGAGGACCAGGGATGCGACCACCAACAGGCTCAAAGCAAACAGCAGATTTTTCTTCATCTCTCTTCTCCTTTGAATTGTCAGGTTATGGAAATTCGTCGACAGGTTTGTGAGACTATGGCGCGCGGTCACCTCCTCCTCAAATAGGAATACGAAATCCCTGCATCGAACCATCATGGAGAGGAAAGTATGTCCGGGGTATCACTCTTTACAGGAGTAGTTTCAACGGGTTGTGAATAAAAAGAGATGGATTGATTATAGTGGGAAAAACAATTTTTGTAGGGGGCAAATTTTCGTTAGTTGTGGATTCAACCTGCTCATTGAAGGTTTTCGCCCAGCATGCATTGATCACACTGCTCGTCGGGGCCTCCCGACCCCGACGAGTAAGTACTCGTAACCTTCATGTTTGTTAAGTTTACATTCACTTTGCAAAGGCACCTGAATCATCGGCGTCCGCTACGCTTCGGGCATAATGAACAGCACCATGACCCTTCCACTACTGACAATCTAAAATTTCAACGAACATCCGCTGGTCGAATAGCTGCAGCAGTCGATCAGCCAGAAGTCAACGAGCCAGTTGACTCTGCCCTACGGATTGTCCACCGACACACCGCTCCCGGGCGATTACAACGGGGATGGAACGACCGATCTCGCGGTCTACCGTCCCTCCACGGGCACGTTCTATTTCCCCCCACACGTGGGGATTAACCAGGAGTTTTTGTTATACTTGAGTTAACCTAAATCTGTCTCGACCTAAAAACCCATTGAAAACCTTACTTCTTCTCCGTCACGCAAAATCGAGTTGGAAACAGGCGGACCTGGCCGACCACGACCGTCCGCTCAACAAACGCGGCAAACAGACAGCTCCGCGGATGGGCGCGTTGTTGCGGGAGGAGGACCTGGTCCCAGACTTGATCCTGTGTTCCTCGGCAATGCGGGCGCACAAGACCGCCCTGCTGGCGGCTGAGGCTTGCAGCTATACGGGAGAGATTCAGCAGACACGCCAGCTCTATCACGCCGAACCGCAGGATTTCATTGAAGTACTGCGCCAGGCAGCCGAAGAAAATATCCGTGTGCTGGTGGTGGGACACAACCCCGGGCTGGAGATGCTGGTCGAGGAACTCACGGGCGAAGCGGAGGTCATGCCCACCGCGGCGCTGGCACACATCGAGCTCTCCCTGGAGCGCTGGAGCGACCTGGACCTGGAGACAGAATGCAGACTTGTGAAGGTCTGGCGGCCGGGCGAGTTAGAGTGAGTTTCTGTAGAAGATTACATTCATCAGGATACTTGATGACCGAATCATTTAGAAGAAACCTGCGCTTCGTCTCCACTACGGGTTGCTCAGAGTCCGCTACCCTTTGGGCATGATATCAGCGCGACGTGAGAGAATGTCACCAGATCGAATCGGGCACGGTATTCATCCCGGCTGAGCTTCCGATGCGCTTATACATGGTGACGTCCGTAAAGGGTTCGCCCAGAATGCCATCGTGGATCGCCCAGGAGCGCAGGCGGATACTGTCGGCGGCTTTGGAGGAGCGGAACGGAGTCGAGTCGTCCAGTTTTTGACGGAGCTCGCCTCCCGGCTGGAACCCGGCCTGGATCGCCTCCATACGGCGTTTCCCCACCTGATAGGCAAACCCATGCCGCTCGAAGATGACCGCGTTGTGGTAATAGAGCGGCTCGATGAAATAGGTCTCATGCCCCAGGCTGCTGATGAACTCTTCGAAGGCAATCATGGCCGGCTCGAGCAGTCTCAACCCGCGCCGTACCTGCCCCGGCGACAGACCGGCTTGCAGGGCGGCCTGCTCCGCTGGGATGTTGCGCTTGAGAATCCCAAAGCGGGTGGGTGAGCCATCCGGCATGCGGTCTACGTCGAAGCGCGGCGAGGCGGGATCGTTCAGAATATAGAGCAGGACGTGGATCTGTCCGTTCAAAGTGTCAGTCAGGTGGGCGTACAGGACCGGGTCTTGAAAGCCGGGCTCGTGATAGAGCTTCATCTCCACGTCACTTGCGCCCTCCACCGAACGAATCTGAAGGAACTGCT
Organism: Anaerolineales bacterium; assembly: GCA_035250835.1. Classification (GTDB taxonomy): domain Bacteria; phylum Chloroflexota; class Anaerolineae; order Anaerolineales; family Villigracilaceae; genus Defluviilinea. Next base: position 1,733 of record DATFET010000429.1, on the reverse strand, counting down.
CATTCTTCACAAGTTCGGGCAGGTCGAATTTTTGGATCAGTTGCTTGGGGATGTAGTGTGCATAGATGGCGCGCTTCTCCGCCTCATCGAGTTTATTGATTCCGCCTATCGTCGTGGGTTGCATGGATTTAGTTTCTTAGTTGTGTAGTTCTGTAGTTGGGTAGTCAGGTAGTTGATTCGTTGTGTAGTTTTAGGGTTGAGAATTTCGCAGCTGGCAAACAATTCAACCCTCCAACTACCTCACTATTGAACTACTCAGCGACTGAACTACCTCACTCTCGTTTCACGCTCCGCATTGCGAGCCTCATCCCGTTTGGCGATGGCAGCCCGTTTGTCATAAGCCTTCCTGCCTTTTGCCAGAGCGATCTCGATCTTGGCGCGCCCATCCTTGAGATAGACGCGGGTGGGCACAATGGTCATGCCCTTGATGCGGACGTTGTTCCATAACTCGCGGATCTGTTTCTTGTGCATGAGCAGTCTTCGTTTACGGCGCGGGTCGTGGTTGAAGCGGTTGGCCTGCTCGTAGGGCGCGATGTGCGCCTCCATCAGCCAGGCCTGTTCTCCGTTCTCGATATCCACATACGATTCCTGGATGCTGATCTGCCCGGCGCGGATGGATTTGATCTCACTTCCCTGGAGCGCCAGCCCGGCCTCGAACTTTTCAAGTAAAAAATATTCAAACCCCGCCTTGCGGTTGGTTGCAACAACTTTGACATTTTCAGCCATACGGGGATATTACCACAATCGAAAACCGTAAATCGATGATCGATATTCGATATCAGAAAATCGATTATCAATAATCGTAAATCGTAAATTGACAATCGCCCTATCCCCACTTGAGAACCACCAGCCCTGCGACCAATCTCAGGAAGCCAAAAAGGATCAGCGCTGAAGAGAGTCCCATCAGGTCAGAGATGGCGGGTCCGCCGAGCGAACCGATCAGCACGGCTGTGTTGAGGATCAGAGTGTACCAGGCGAGATGAGCTGGGCGGTCATGGGCGGGGATGTGCTCGAGCATGTAGTTGGCATACGAGCCGGAGACCATGGCAAAGGTCAGCCCGCCGACCAGAGATATCCCATAGAAGTGCCATACCTCAGTGGCGAACGCCAGCAGCAGGGGATAGGCCGCCATTGAGGCGACGCTCCAGGCGGTCAATTTTTTGTTGCCAACATTGTGGGCGATATTTCGTAACTGGGTCGAGCCAAGTAACACTGTCAGATAAAAGAGCGCCGTGCCGATCCCGAGGTTCTCATCGCTGAGATGAAGCTCGCGCACGTTATACAGAGGGAAGATCGGGATGGCGAGATATTGCGTGAAGTGGAATGCAAACAAAGCGATCAACACATTGCGGAAGCGGGTCTTCCAGACATCCAGGCGCAGGACCGTGGCAAGGTTGCGGGCATAGGGTCTCAGGTAGACCGGGCTGGGCGTTGACGGTGAAAGAGGCGGAGGTGCATCCGTTTTGAGCGGGCGGATGAAGTACAGGTGGAAGCTGCTCATCGCCGCGCCGACCGCCCCGATCCCGAAGACGATCTGATATCCGATCGGGAAATCCATCCGCTCGAGTAAATATCCGCTGACGAGAGAGGCGGCCATGAAGGTGATCGAGAGCATGACGTTGCGGATTCCCGCCACATGAGCGCGGTATTCCACTGGGACCGACTCTGCAAAGAGGGCGTTGAATCCCACGCCCAGCGGGGTGAGCGGAATGGCCATCAGGAATGTAATGGCA
>DATFET010000428.1:0-2782 GCA_035250835.1 Anaerolineales bacterium | reverse complement strand
TCGCTCAATGTTAAAGATTCGCGTAGAACAATTTTGTGAAATCATCCACTTCTGTAGAACGTCTGTTTCAGCCAGCAGCAAGCTCTCGTATAATACCGCCCCCCATATATGGTGTTGAACTGTCCATTTGAAATTTTTTTTGTATATCTGGAGATATATGATCGATGGATTGCGTATTGAAAGCTTTCAAAATTGTTTTTTTTGAGCCTCTGGATTTTGTGATTCAATGTTAAAGATTTTTTGGAATCAGCTGTTATCGCGTTTTGAAGCGTGGAACCCATGCTAATATCGTCGTTCCCTCACCCGGAACCGATGATATATCCACGTCGCCACCGGCCGATTGAGCGCGTGTCATCATGTTTGCGAGTCCATGACCGATGTTGAGGTTCAACGTGTCCATGTCAAAGCCTCTTCCGTTATCATGAATCTCCATTAACACCCGGTCCTCGGCTGACCATAATGAAATCTCGACCTTTTTTGCTTTGGCATGTTTGGCTGCATTCGCCAAAGTTTCCTGGCAGATGTGAAATAATGCCAGCGCCTGTGAGCCAGGCAGGTCGATCAGATCAGGTTCTGGTCCCGTCAGCACCACCTCTGTCAATGAATTGGCACGGAATTCAGTTGCCAGCCGCCTTAAGCCTGTCATCAGGCCATCGTTACCCATCTGTCGCGGCCGCAAATCCAGGATGTAAGCTCGAAGATCACGAATTGCCTGGTTCAAGCCATCAATGGAATGCTGAATCCGTTCCTTGGCATCGGCAGGCGACGTGTCTATGGAATGTAAAGCACCCTCCAGGGACAATCCCACGCCATAGATGGCTTGAATGATCCCATCGTGCAGGTCCATACCGATCCGTTCGCGCTCCTCCAGCACAGCCAGGCGATGCGTATTCTCATGCAGGCGCGCATTTTGGATCGCCGCCGCAGCATAAGCCGCCAGCATCTGGATGATTTTTTCATCCTCCGAGGTAAATTCAGAAGCACCGATCTTTTCAGTCAGATAGATCTGCCCCAATTGAATGTTTGCTGCTCGGATGGGCACACCCAGAAAGGAAACCATGTTTGGATGATAGTCAGGGAAACCCACGGAATGCGGGTGCTCCTGGATGACGGGCACGCGTAAGGGGTCTTCCCTGTCGATCAAATCCCCGATCAAGCCTCTCCCCACAGGCGGATGGGCGATCCGCTTGATCTCATCCTCCGTCATCCCGATGGAAATGAACTTGACCAGTTTGCCAGTTTCATCTAACACTCCCAGGGCTGCATAACGGGCATCTGCCTGTTCACAGGCAACCGTTGCAATCCGCTCCAGCAAGTGGTCCAGAGAAACATCCTTGACAAGCTCCAAACTGGCCTTGTGAAGGGCAATGAGTCGTTCTTGAAGCTGTTCACGAGTCAAGAGCATGGCAAGACACCTCGTTCGCTATTATCTCATAAAATGTGATAGATTTTGGTAGAAAGCACGTATAAAATCAGCTCTGTAAAGGACCTGAAATGACAAACTCCCGCATCTCTGGATTTTACAATATGACCCTCGAGGAGCGCCGCGCAAAACTGGCGGAGGCGGCTCAGACTCCCGAAAGCCTGCTCCCGTTTACCAGCGGTGGACTCTCCCCTGAGGCTGCCGACCACATGATCGAAAACGTCATTGGGATATACAGCCTGCCTTTGGGAATCGCATTGAATTTCATGGTCAATGGACGGGATGTACTTGTTCCCATGACCCTGGAAGAACCGTCTGTTGTGGCTGGCGCCTCCTTCATGGCAAAACTTGCCCGTGCAGGTGGTGGATTCAGCGCCACGTCTACCGATCCGCTCATGATCGGCCAGATGCAGGTGATCCATGTCTCGAATATGAATGAAGCAAAGCTCAAACTCTACGAGCATAAAGCGGACCTGCTTGCCGAAGCCGACTCCATTGACCCCATCCTCAAAAAATTGGGCGGCGGCGCACGAGATCTCGAAGTCCGCATCATCGAGGACTCCCCGATCGGGGGCTTCCTTGTCCTTCACCTGATCTATGACGTCCGCGACGCGATGGGGGCCAACGCAGTCAATACTGCCTGTGAGCGTCTCGCTCCACGCGTGGAGGCGATCACGGGCGGGAAGGTCCATCTGCGCATCCTATCCAACCTGGCTGACCGTCGGATCACCAGGGCGAGGTGTACGATCCCGCTGCAAGAACTCGCCTTTGACAATTTCCCCGGCGAAGAGGTCCGGGATGGGATCATCGCCGCCTATGCCTTCGCAGCATCAGATCCCTATCGGGCCGCGACTCACAACAAGGGCATCATGAACGGCGTGGACTCGGTCGTCATCGCCACAGGGAACGACTGGCGCGCCATCGAGGCGGGCGCGCATGCCTATGCAGCCCGCTCGGGGAGATACACATCTCTCTCCACCTGGGGCAAAGACGCGGACGGGAATCTGGTGGGCACACTCGAGATGCCAATGGCGGTGGGTATCGTTGGCGGCGCAACCCGAGTCCATCCGGCTGCGCAAGCCGCGGTCAGGCTCATGGGCGTGAAGATCGCCAATGAGCTGGCAGAGATCATCGTCTCGGTGGGACTCGCCCAGAATATGGCTGCCCTGCGCGCCCTCGCCACCGAAGGCATCCAGCGCGGTCACATGTCGTTACACGCAAGGCAGGTCGCCATTGCTGCCGGCGCGGCCGGTGAATTGATCGAAAAAGTCGCCGCGCAGATGGTCTCAGAGAAGGTCGTGCGGATCGACCGCGCCGAAGAAATTTTGAAAGGGCTTCCTGGAAAGTGAGCCAGCATCG
>DATFET010000402.1:0-10331 GCA_035250835.1 Anaerolineales bacterium | reverse complement strand
TCGCTCACGCCGCCGTCCCCGGCGGCGACTACAGAGTAACACCTGCGCCGTCCTCGGCGCAGGGAGCCCTTTTGGACCAGAAACTATTTTAGAATCTCTGCGCCGTTGGAGGCGCGCGTGATGTAAATCTCAGGCTGCAATGCTGTTTCGGATTTGTATCTTTTGGCAAGCGCCATTGCAAACTCATCGGCTCGGTCGCGCACGACCAGATTGACCGTGCAGCCGCCAAAGCCCGCGCCCGTCAGACGAGCGCCATAACATCCATCCAGGGATTGGGCTACGCGCGCCATCACGTCCAACTCGGGGCTTGAGACTTCATACAGGTCGCGCAGGCTGATGTGACATTGATTCATCAATTCGCCGAAGAGTTCGACATTCCCCGCTTCCAGCAGCGCCTCCGCCTGGTTCGACCTCTCGATCTCCTCCACCACATGACGTGCCCGCTTCGAGACTTCCCTCGGAAGTTTTCCTGCATGCTGATTGAACTCCTCCACACTGACATCCCGCAGGGATTGGATATCCGGCAGATCCTGTTTCAACAATCGCACAGCCTCTTCGCAGGCGGAGCGCCGCTTGTTGTATTCCCCGCCGGTCAATTTTCTTCGGACGGTTGTATCTGCGATCACGATGGCGACGTTCTCCGGCAAAGGAATCGTTTTCCATTCCAGTGAGCGGCAATCGAGCAGCAGCAATTTATTTTCCACGCCGCATGCGGATGCAAACTGGTCCATGATCCCGCAGTTGACACCAACATATTGATTCTCCGCTTTTTGACCGAGCAGGGCGCGCTGCATGGGGGGAAGTGTCCAGCCGCCGAGAGTCTGCCAGGCGAGCATAAATGCCATTTCCACCGAAGCCGACGAGCTCAAGCCGGAGCCGCGCGGCACATCCGAGGCATAGACCGCGTTCATCCCGCTGGTATCCAGCTCTTGTTCACCCAATGCCCACAGCACTCCTGCTGGATAAAGCGCCCATTCCGGCAAAGGAGGCCCTCCCTCCTGGGTCCTGGAACGGACCGATTGCAGGGAGAAGAAGGCCTGGTCGTTCATGTCTACTGCCAGGATCGAGGAGAGAGGCGTGCCGGTCGGGGAGAAGGCGATGTACGTGGCGCGGTCGATTGCGGCCGGCAGGACAAATCCGTCGTTGTAGTCCACATGCTCGCCGAGCAGGTTCACCCGCCCCGGCGCGCGGACAATATGTTCGGGCGGACCTCCAAACGTGTCCAGAAAAATTTCCTTGAGCCGATTGATCATTTCCATGGGTTGATTGTAGCAGGAGACGCGCAGGTTGACGACTTTTGTGTGGTGCTGATACACTGCGCTCTTCATCAGAGGAGCATTCATGACTGGTCTCAATTTACAATTCGATGCCATACGGCAGTCTGCCACCGTTGCGATGGCAGACCGCGTCTTCGCGCTCAAATCCACTGGAAAGAAGATCATCGGCTTGCAGGTGGGTGACCCCGATTTCGGTACGCCTCCCGCGGTGATGGATACGGCCATGAAGGCGATGAACGACGGCCTGACGCATTACACCTCCTCGCGCGGCCAGGCAGACCTGCTGGCTGCGGTTGCGAAAAAACTTCAACGCGATGAAGGCGTGACATACAATCCCGCCTCCGAAATCCTGGTGACGCATGGCGGCATCCATGCCTATTACACAGCCATGCAGTCCATTTTGAATCTCGGTGACGATGTGCTGGTCCCCGACCCTTCCTGGGCAACGCACGCCAACATGGCGATCATGCTGCGCGGAAACGTGATCCGCGTTCCGGCACCTCCAGAGAATGGATTTATCCCTCATCTCGAATCGTGGGAAAGAGCGTTGACCCCAAAGACGCGCGCCATTGTGTTGAACTATCCATCCAATCCCACAGGTGCGTATCCAACACGCCAGTACCTGCAGCGGCTCCAGGATTTTGCAAAAGTGCACGATCTGTGGGTCGTCAGCGATGAAGTGTATGGAAGTCTGTATTATGGCGAAAAGCCAGCCAGCGCGGCTGCCTTCGACGGTGCAAAGGAACGAACCTTGCTTGTCAATAGCCTCTCGAAATCGTATGCCATGACCGGCTGGCGGGTGGGTTTTCTTGCCGCGCCGGCGCGGGTGATCGAGAATGCCTTGAAGGCCGGGCAAAACTCCATTACCTGCGTGGCGCCGTTCATCCAGAAAGCCGCGGCTTTTGCCCTGACCGATCCTGAAATCCAAAAAGCGACCGAAAACATGCGCACTGCTTATGCCTACCGCCGCGAACGGGTGCTGCGGATCGCGCACGAAATGGAAAGCGAGAAAGTAATCGTCACGCCGCCACAGGGCGCGTTTTACTTCTTCCTGGATCTACGTCCTTTGAAAATGACTTCACTGGAAATCTGCGAACGGATTCTCGAAGAGACAGGCGTGGGACTTGTGCCTGGCTCGGCGTTCGGCGCGCAGGGTGAGGGATTCGTCCGCATGACGATCGCCGCGTCAGACGAAGACGTGGAGGCAGGATTTAGAAGGATCGTGGAGTGGGCTGAGGAATCATCATGAGAGTAGCATTCCAGGGTGAACCCGGCGCATACAGCGAACAGGCGGTTTTCAATTATTTTGGAAATGTAGAGACCCAGCCATGTGAATCATTTGACGTGGTCTTTGACGCGGTGGTGTCAGATTCTGCCAACTTCGGAATGATCGCGATCGAAAACTCGCTGGCGGGGAGCATCCATCAAAATTACGATCTGTTATTACGTCATGACCTGCACATTGTCGGTGAGTATCCACTGCGTGTGCAGCATTGTTTGATCGCGCTGCCCGGCGTGAAAAAGGAGGCTATCAAAAAAGCGATCAGTCATCCGCAGGCATTGGGTCAGTGCGCAGCCTATCTGCGCGGACTCGGCATCAAAGCGGAATCGGTCTACGACACTGCGGGAAGCGTGAAGATGCTGAAGGAGTCAGGGACGCGTGACACCGCTGCGATCGCCTCACGACGCGCAGCGGAGATTTATGGGATGCAGATCCTCGAAGAAGGCATCGAAGACAACAGCGAGAACTTCACCCGCTTCCTTGCGATCTCGAAAGAGACGATGCTGCCCGATGGGGAAGCCAAGACCTCCATCGTGTTTACATTGAGGAACCAGCCCGGGGCGTTGTTCAAAGCCTTGAGCGTCTTTGCCCTGCGGGACATCGATTTGACCAAGATCGAATCCCGTCCATTGCAGGGGAAGCCATGGGAGTATCTGTTCTACATCGACTTCATTGGCGCCGCTCACGAGGAGACTGCCCGCAAAGCGCTCGACCATTTGAACGAATATGCATTGATGCTGCGCGTGCTGGGATCTTATCCAAGACATAAATGATCGTAGATTTCCTGATGATACAATCGAAGCAAAGAATCATGCCAAAGAAGCCCTTCTTTCAATCTGAGAACATCACGATCATCCAGGCTGATGTTCTGACCACGTCAGCCATCGAAGCGGAGTCAATTGACTTGATCGTGACTTCACCTCCCTACAACGTGGACATCCAGTACAATTCGCACAAGGACGACATTTCGTATAGCGAATATCTGGAGTTTTCAGAGAAATGGCTGCGGCGATGTTACGACTGGCTAAAAGAGGATGGCAGACTCTGTTTGAACGTCCCTCTGGATAAAAATAAGGGTGGGCAGCAAAGCGTCGGCGCGGATTTCACAGGGCTGGCGAAGACCATTGGATACAAATACCATTCGACGGTCGTCTGGAACGAGGGAAATATTTCCCGACGAACCGCCTGGGGGTCATGGATGAGCGCCTCTGCTCCGTTCGTGATCGCGCCGGTCGAGTTGATCCTCATCCTCTACAAGAGCAGGTGGAAGAAAACCGGCGGGAGCAAACAATCGGATGTCAGCCGCGATGAATTTATGAACTGGACGAACGGCGTCTGGACTTTCAACGGGGAGAGCAAAAAAAAGGTCGGTCACCCCGCTCCGTTCCCGCTGGAACTGCCGAGGAGATGCATCAAGATGTTCAGCTTTGTGGGCGACACGGTGCTCGATCCGTTCATGGGCAGCGGGACAACGATCCTTGCCGCGGCACTGCACGGACGGAAAGCGGTGGGAGTCGAGATCGACAAGGGATATTGCAGACTTGCCCGGCAGCGCATCCAGGATGCCAAACTGGACATAGCAGCGCCTCTCGAGTGAACTCCATGTTCACCAAAAATTCCAGAAACAAATACGATAAAAAAGACTCGCTGGAACTGGGACAGAAGGCGGAAAACCTGTTCGCGAAATCTGCCATCAAGCATGGCTGGAAGATCAAACCCGCGCCGCGGCGAAGCAACATCGACGAGCATTTTGACTATATCATGAGCAAAGATGGTAAATCCCATAAAGTGGAAGTCAAGAGCCGCAAACGCCGGGGACGTAAAGATCAGGACGTTCAGGATGAGTACATATGGGTGGAAATCCACGGGGTGAGAAAGGATGATCAGGGCTGGTTATATGGGGAAGCCGACCTGATCGCCTTCGAAATGGCAAAATCCTTTCGTATTGTCCGGCGGGCAGACTTGGCAAAGTTAATCGGCAAGCTGGTCGATTTCGGCTCGATGACCCATAAACCTGGCGATGCCCTTTACAAGCTGTATTCCCGCCGCGACAGGCACGATCTGTTGACGATGATCAGGAGCGATGATTTACTGCAAATCACAACGCTGGATTGGAGCAAGTGAGCGCAAATGTTTTACATTCATCTTCCTCTTGACATCCTTTACCCTCCGTCATACAATCCCGCCCAACAAAATCAGTCAAAAACGCTGACGAGGACGAGTACGCTTCAAAGCGATTTCCAGAGAGCCGAGCCGTTGGTTGAGTAGGACGACGTCCGTATCGAAACCAACGTGGTGTGAGCCAGGCAATAGCGCAGAAGCCGAATGGACCTCCGAGTTGTGAAGAGAAAGTTACTAGAGATTAGATAGTAGAGACTAGTAGCGAGTACCAGAGACGGGACCTGCACCCGTTACCCCGCAGAGTTACTTAGAAGGATAGCAACGATGAAACCAACGGACTATCCAACTAGCTGACTACAAGAGTGACGCTGGCTTTTCCTCCCTGTTGCATCACCGGCAGGAATTTTTGTTTAAAGATGGCGTTAACCTGGGTGGCACCACGGGAATCCCCTCTCGTCCCCATGGACGGAGGGGATTTTAATTTAACTCCATGTCACTCTGAGGGAGCGTTCGTTGCGACCGACACCTGCCTCAGACGCAGGTGCTGGGGAGAGTCTCGTTCGTCGTGACAGAGATTCTTCGTCGCCCTACGGGCTCCTCAGAATGACACGTAAACGAAGGAGCAGTTATGTTACTTGAAGTTACACCTCCAGCCCAAACGCAAACGATCATCCGCGAAATCTCGGCGGACCTCGAGACGCCCATCAGCGTGTACATGAAGCTGCGCGGAGGAACACCCTCCTTTTTGCTCGAGTCGGTGGAAGGTGGGGAGCGGATCGCGCGCTATTCATTTATCGGAGTCCAGCCGCGGGCGCAGTACATTCTGCGTGATGGGCAGATCGAGATCAAAGAGCGAGATGAAACCCGCACCATGCAGTACAGTGGCGATCCCACATATTTCCTTCAGGAGGAAATGAGCCGTTTCAAGTCACCTGCACTTGCGCCAGGTGCAAGTGTTAGTCCGCAGGCGGGTATGCCGCGTTTCATCGGTGGCTTGGTGGGTTATCTCGGGTATGAGTCTGTCCGTTTCTTTGAGCCAACCCTAAAAGAAAAATTGAAACCCGCTGGTTTCGATACGAGAGAGAAGTACACTCACTCTACTCAACCGGCGGCAGTACCCGATGGCATCTATCTCCTCGCTGATACCGTCATCGCCTTCGACCATGCGCGCCGCAGCCTGTCCCTGATCGCGAACGTGCTCGATGGCGATGTCGACTCCGCAAACCACAAGCTGGACGAGATCGAGTCACGCATCCGTCAGCCGCTTCCGCCAACCGGGCCTCGTGATGTGCGTTCGTCGAAGACGCGCTCGAACATGACCCAGGGACGCTATGAGGATATCGTACGCGACGCCAGGGAGTACATCGCGGCAGGTGACATTTTTCAGGTGGTGCTCTCACAGCGCTTCAGGCGCGAGACGAACGTCGAGCCGTTCGATGTCTATCGCTCTGTGCGGCGTCTCAACCCTTCGCCGTACATGTTCTTCTTTGATTTTGGTCTTGTGGACGACGAGCCGCTGTTTATCGTTGGATCGTCGCCTGAGATGTTCGTCCGGTTGGAGGGACGAACCGCCTCCCTCCGACCGATCGCCGGGACGCGCCCACGAGGAGCCGATTCCAACGCTGACGCCGCCCTCGCCCAGGAGCTGCTGGCTGACCCGAAGGAACGCGCCGAGCACGTCATGCTGGTGGACCTGGGCCGCAACGACCTGGGCCGCGTCTGCGAATACGGTACAGTAAAAGTCTCCGATTTCTTCACCATCGAAAAATATTCGCACGTCATGCATATCGTCTCGCACGTGGAAGGCAAGCTGCGCCCCGAGCTGACCGCCTTCGACCTGGTACGGGCTGCCTTCCCCGCGGGGACAGTCAGCGGCGCGCCGAAGGTGCGGGCGCTTGAGATCATCGCCGAGCTCGAACCCGATGCGCGCGGCGCGTACGCGGGCACAGTCGGCTACTTCGGCTTCGACGGCAACATGGACACCTGTCTCGCCATCCGCACGATGGTCGGGCGCGGCGACACATTCACCGTGCAGGCAGGCGCAGGCATCGTCGCAGATTCGAATCCGTCAACAGAATATCAGGAAACCGTGAATAAAGCCTCTGCGATGCTGAAAGCAATCGAAATGGCTGAGACAAATCAATAACAAGGATATTCGGTGGTTGAGTAGCCCCGCACGATTTTGCGGGGCGTATCGAAACCACCACTCAACAGAGGAATATTTGTAACAAGAATATTCTGCTACCTGCTGGTTTCGACTGCTTGCGCTCAACCAGCGGAATTTGAAAGAAAGGAAAAACCTATGACTAACAAACCCCGCCTCCTCACTGGTGACCGTCCCACAGGACGACTTCACCTCGGTCACTACGTTGGCTCACTTGAAAACCGTGTGCGATTGCAGCACCAATACGAATCATTTTTCATCATCGCGGATTTGCATACACTGACCACCAAGCCCGAGCCACAGTACATCAAGGAGATTCCCACCTTTGTCCGTGAGACTGTGCTGGATTATCTTGCCGTCGGCATCGATCCGGACGTCAGTACGATCTTTGTCCAATCGGCGATCCCAGAAACGTATCAATTGAACCTGCTCCTCGAAATGCTTGTGACCGTCCCGCGGCTGGAGCGCATGCCCACGCTCAAGGAGATGGCGCGCGATGCCAACATCGACTCGATGCCGTTCGGTCTGCTGGGTTATCCCGTCCTGCAGGCGGTAGACATTTTGCTGCCGCGCGCCCATGTAGTCCCGGTCGGACGCGACAATCAGTCCCATGTGGAGCTCGCCCGTGAACTGGCGCGTCGCTTCAATAATCTGTACGGCGAAGTCTTCCCTGAGCCCGACTCGATCATCGGCGATGTCCCGCTCCTCGTCGGCACAGATGGACAGGGCAAGATGAGCAAGTCGCTTGGCAACGCGATCTATCTGTCCGATGATGCAGAGACCGTCAAACAAAAAATAATGAACATGTACACCGATCCCAAACGCCTGCGCGCCACTGATCCCGGGACAGTTGAAGGTAATCCGGTCTTCATCTACCATGATGCGTTCAATCCCTCCAAAGCGGAAGTGGATGACCTCAAGGAGCGTTACCGCGTCGGCAAAGTCGGTGATGTGGAAGTCAAGCAAAAACTTGTGGTTGCCATCAACAATTTTCTTGAGCCGTTCCGTGAGAAGCGCGCCTACTTCCTTGCCCATCCCATGATTCCAAACGACGTCCTCGCCAATGGAATCCGCCGCATGCAAGCCGAGGCTAAATCCACGATGGAACTCGTCCGAGAAAAGACAGGCTTATCCTATTCGCTCGATTTGTTTGTTGATCAGGTGGATATTTTTGGAGAATACGACTGATTCGATGGTCGAGTAGCCCAAACGAAGTGAGGGCATATCGAGACCATCAGTATGCGGAGAAACTTTTGTAACAAGATTACTCTTGGACATTGTTGATCTCGATACGGGCGACAACGAACGTCGCCCACTCGACCAACGGAGCAAGGATAACACCTATGTTGGTACTTATAGATAATTACGATTCATTCACCTACAACCTCGTCCAGTATTTCGGTGAACTGGGCGCGGACATTCGTGTCTTCCGCAATGACCAGGTCACGATGAATCAACTCATCGCGCTCAACCCGTCGCACCTCGTCATCTCCCCGGGACCAGGCGAACCCATCAAAGATGACGGCATCTCCTCCGACGCCATCAAATACTTCGATGGCAAGATTCCCGTGCTCGGCGTCTGTCTCGGTCATCAAGCGCTCGGCGCGGTCTTCGGCGGCAGAGTAGACCGCGCTCAGCGTCTCATGCACGGCAAGACTTCCCAAGTGACTCACAACGGACAGGGGATTTTCAAAGGCATCCCTTCCCCGTTTGAAGCCATGCGTTATCACTCGCTCGTCGTCTATGACCCCATTCCCGATGAGCTCGAAGTCACTGCCATCACACCCGAAGAAGAGATCATGGGACTCAAACATCGCGAACATCAGACCTACGGCGTGCAGTTCCATCCCGAATCGATTCTTACCGAACACGGCAAACAGATCCTCAAAAACTTTTTAGATTTGAACCCTGCTCCAGCCAAAGGAGAACAAGCCATGCTCAAACCATTTATTGCCAAAGCCATCAACCGCACCGACCTCACTGACGTTGAAGCTGAAGAAGCGATGAACGTCATTATGACGGGTCAAGCCACGCAAGCGCAGATCGGCGCGTATCTCGTCGCGCTCCGCATGAAAGGCGAGACCATTCCCGAAATCACTGGCTCTGTCCGCGCGATGCGCACCAACGCTGTAAAAGTAAAACTCAACACGAGTGAATCTATTTATGACATCGTTGGTACAGGTGGTGACGGCGCGCACACATTCAATATCTCCACGGCCTCGGCGTTTGTCCTGGCGGGCACAGGGCGCAAAGTTGCCAAGCATGGCAACCGCGCCGCTTCTTCTCAGTGTGGAAGCGCCGACGTCCTCTCGGCACTCGGCGTCAATCTGGAGCTCACGCCCGAGCAGGTTGCCCAGGCGATCGAGCAGATCGGCATCGGTTTCATGTTCGCGCCGAAGTTTCATCCTGCCATGAAACATGCCATCGGTCCCCGCAAGGAGATCGGTCAGCGCACCATCTTCAACATCCTCGGTCCGCTGACCAATCCTGCCGGCGCGAACATCCAGCTCACCGGCGTCTTTTCTCCCAGCCTCACCGAACCGCTCGCACAAGTCCTCAACGAGCTCGGTTCCAAAGCTGCCCTCGTCATTCATGGCGCGAACGGTCTCGACGAGCTCAATACTACTGGCGCTAATCGGGTCAGTCATTTGAAAAACGGGACCGTTGAAACGTACGATCTCAATCCCGCAGATCTAGGCCTCGCACCATCCACGGTTCAGGATTTGCGCGGCGGCACGCCTGACGAATCCGCTGTCATGATGCGTGACCTGCTCGGCAACAAACTTAATGGCGCTCGCCGCGACGCGGTCATCCTCAACGCCGCTGCCGCCCTCGCCGCTGAGACAGGCGATTTCAAATCCGCACTGGAGGAAGCAACAGCCTCTCTCGACAGCGGCAGTGCTCTCGCCAAAATGAATGCACTCGTGGAATTTTCACAGAGTTTCCAAACTATCCAATGAGCATTCTCGCAAAGATCATCGAACACAAGAGGATGGAGATAGCGGCGCTTGACGCGCCAGCCTTACGCCGCGCCGCGGACTCCGCTCCCACGCCTCGAGATTTTCTTGCTGCAATCAAGCGCCGTCGGATCTCACAAAGCCCAAGCCTGATCGCCGAGCTCAAGCGCGCCTCTCCCTCCAAAGGGATTCTCGCCCCGCACCTTGACCTCTTCCAGGTGGCAGACATTTACACCCAAAATGGTGCTTCAGCTATTTCCGTGCTCACCGATGAAAAGTTCTTCATGGGCAAACTCAAAACACTGCGTGAACTACGATTTACCAGAAAATCAGAATTGCCTCTGCTTCGAAAAGATTTCATCATAGATGAAGTCCAACTCTACGAATCTCGTGCCAACGGCGCCGATGCCATCCTTCTCATCGCCGCCGCGCTGCTGGATGACAAACTCTTCGCCGACTTGCACGCGTCTGCTTTGGAATTGGGATTAACTCCGTTGGTCGAAGTCCACCACGAAAATGAAGCTGAGCGA
>DATFET010000354.1:0-8852 GCA_035250835.1 Anaerolineales bacterium | reverse complement strand
ATCAGAATCATCCAGACGATTCCTCCGCTTCCCTTCTGGACCTCAGCCTGTTGAGGCGTTGCGAGGGAAGTAGCCAGCCCGCTGCTTATCACCACTTCATTTGCATTGGACTCGTTCAATTCCTTTTGTGCATCCCAGTATCCATTCTCCCGCAATAAAAATGCTGTGATCCGCCAGTTCTCTTCCTCTTTGAGGCTGCCCGGGTCCCAGTAGGGCATGGCAGCGGAAATATAAGCCTGTAGGACAGCTGCATTCGGGAATTTCTGGAGAGAATGTTCGCCGATCACCCTCGGGACAGCCGTTGGCAATTTAAAGCCATTTTCGTATGGATTGTTGCCATGGCAGCCCGATTGCCAGCAGTCAACTTCGTCCGGCGGATAGGTTTCCCGGAATTCCAAGGTGAGTCCCTGGCCTCGGTCCCCATGACAGGGAAGGCAATACAGCCAGTAATCCTGCGCGCCCAGGTCGGCTTGAGAGGGATCGGCAGGCAAAGTCGGCTCGGCGAGCCGTTCGAAAGGAGAAAGGGTACTGGCAGGTGTGGAGGCCTGCATTACCGGCGAGGCCGTTCCTTCATCGAAAAATAGCCCTGCCATAAGCAGGGCTATTACCGAAGCAATGAAGCAGATTCTAAAAAAGAATCTCTTGTACACAGATTAAGTCTTGCCTCGCATACGGGGGTCGAGCACATCCCGCAGGGCGTCGCCCAACAGGTTCCAGCCCATGACAAAGAGCACCAGTGTCAGGCCGGGCCAGAAGAGGATATACCAGTATTCATCCAGGCTGATGATCCAGTTGCGGGCAAAGGAGAGCACCTGCCCCCAGTCGGCATAACCGACCTCGGTGCCGATTCCCAGGAATGACAGGGCGGCAAAGGAGAGCACCACATCGCCGATGGCCAGGGAGGCCAGCACAAGCGTTGGGAAGATGGCGTTGGGCAGAATATGGCGGAAGAGGATGCGGCTGTCCTTGACGCCGATCACCCGCGCCGCCATCACATAGTCGCGCTCCTTGGTGGAGAGGATATCGCCGCGCACGATGCGCGAGTATCCCATCCACCCGAACGCGATCAGGGCCAGGATGGCGGGGACCAGACTCTTGCCCATCTTGGGCGTCAGCACAGCTGCCATAATCAAAGCAGCCATAATGAAGGGCAGCGTCAGAAATACATCCACGATGCGCATGATCACGTTGTCCACTCCACCACCGTAATAAGCAGAAATTGCGCCAACTACAACACCAATCAGGAAGGTAGCGACCACAACGATCATGCCGGTTGTAAAGGCTGTCCGCGTTCCCCAGATGACACCATAAAAGACATCATACTGGCCCTGCGAGGTGCCGAATATATGGACCCATTCATCGTACGGCATGATGCCCCACCAGAAGGGCAGCGGAGGCGGGTTACGGTTCCAGGGGGACATCATGGGCTGCGGTTCCGCTTTGAAGCCATCCCGGGGTATCGTGTAGGGATCATTGGGGTTGACAGGCGGCGCGATCAACGGCGCAAATATGGCAATCAAAATGAATGCCACGATCAGTGAAAATCCCAAAATGGCGGCGGGTGTTTTGAACAATCCCTTTATGATGCGGTAATTCTCGGGTCCGAGCAGCCGTTCCGCCCGCCCGATCTTGCGGGTGGCGACCATTTCGCCCAATAGAGTATTGTCACCGCTGGGTGTCTGAGTCGTCATTTCGAACTCCTTAGGACAGGCGCACGCGCGGATCGACCACCGCGTACAGAATATCGACAACCAGGTTCGCCAGGATCAGGATGAAGCCATTGAACAGGGCAAAGCCCAGCACAGTGACCACATCCAGCTGAGCGGCCGCCTCAGCCGCCGCTTTCCCAATGCCCGGATAATCGAAGACCGTTTCGGTGATGACCACACCGCCCATCAATCCCACTACAGTAAAACCTGCCAGGGTGACTACAGAGATCATGGCGTTGGGACGAGCATGCTTGTAGATCACGTCGTTCTCCGGGAGGCCCTTGGCCCGCGCTGTGGTGACGTATTCCTGCCGCAGGGTCTCGAGCATGGAGGAACGCGTCACCCGCAGGAAAACAGCCCAACTGAGGTAAGAAAGGGTCAGGATGGGCAGGACCATGTGCCTGAGGGCATCCAGAAATACATCGATGCGTGCATTCAACAGGGCATCAATTGTCAGCAGGGTCGTATATGATTTCCAGGTGGGTGCATTGACAACTGCCTGCATCTCTGTCGAAAGCCGGCCGGGTGGGAACCACTGCAGATTTGCATAAAAAATCATCAGCACAAGCAGGCCAAACACGAAGGTGGGAAACGAAGTACCGACAATGCTGAAGATACGCCCCGCCTGATCAATAAAACCGTTATGGTGTACAGCCGCCTGTACCCCCAGCCAGATACCCACCAAAATCACGGGTGCAATTGCCCAGATGGTCAGATCCAGGGTGTTCGGGAAACGCGTCTTGATCATGTCCGAGACCGGTTGGGAACCCGTGCGTGAGTAGCCAAACTCGCCAAACAGGATTCCGCCGACCCTTTCGTCAGTCAGTTGATCTGTTGTTCCAACGAGCCAGCGCCAATATTGAATGTGCAGAGGCAGATCCAGGCCATATTTTCTGATGATACCTTCAATGGCTTTTTCGTTCTTGGGGATGTCACGGACATACAACGCGGAACGCTCGACCGGCGTCAGGAGCTGCAGCATCCCAAAGATCAGGATCGTCACGCCGATAAGCAGGACCGGTACGAGCAGTAAACGTCTAATAATATAGGTGACCATTTTGCCTATTCCTTCTTGAGATTATGTCATTCGGAAAACGGCGAAAAGGTCATTCGTCGCATTCCGCAGAACAAAATCAGCTATGAGAGAAGTTGGGGGGTGGCGCGATTTGCTTAGCAAATCGTGGCGCCACCCCTCATTAGAGCATTTGTTACAGCAGCATCCTATTCTTCGTACATTGGATAATAGTAGAAGCCGCCGTACAGTGAATTGTAGACAACACCCTGTACATAGCGTGGCATGAAGCCGTGGCTGGTTCCAATGCCCATGATAATGCCGGGGGGATTGTCGTACACAAGCTGGTTCAACTGTGTGTAGACTTCATTGCGCGCTTCCGGATCCGTTAACAGCACACCTTCATTGATCAAGGGTACGAATTGATCCTGGATCTCGGCGGGGATGCTCTGGCGACCGGCATAAGTCGTCACGAGGTACGGAACATACCAGTTGTGCGGGTCATGATAGTCTTCCTGCCAGCCGACGAAGAAGATCGGGGCCAGTCTGGCATTCACGGAGCGCAGGTAAGCAGGCCACGGCAGAGCCACTGACTCAAGGATGAACAGCTCATTGACTGTGTTGATGTTGAGAGAGAGCAACTGCGCGATGGTCTGGCGGGTGGTGTTGCCCTGGTTATAGGTGCCCTGCATGCGGAAACCGACAGTCCAGATATCGCCTTCGGGATCTTCACCAGCCGGAATTCCATCCTTATCCGCGTCAGCCAGCTTGAATTCTTCTTCGCACTTGGCCATGTCAAAGGTGTAAGTTGGGTCGGTTTCATTGTAACCAGGCATGCCCGGCACTGCCAGGCTCTTCGATTGAACAGCCTCACCGTTCCAGACGTCGGCAATGTAGGTTCCCCAGTCGAAGCAGTAGTTGAAGGCCTTGCGGATGTGGACATCCGTGAAGAAGTCCGCAGGAATACCATTGCCATCCAACTCACCGGAACCCAGGTAGGTGTTGCTGCCATCCGGATTGGAAACATTGAAATTGAAGAATGCATCCGAGCGGGTCAGGCCTGGTTTGCCAAGCGTGAGTCTCAAAGGCTGGCTGTCGTCAGTGACTTCACAATCGTAGTTGTAGACTGCTTCATCAGGATTCCAGTGGCAGGTCTCGCCAACCAGTTCATCCATCTGCGAGCGATTTTCAGGGTTCACTACAACCCAGTCAGCATCGCCAGCCTGCATCATGGCGAAGCGGGTGCTCCACTCGTCCACCTGCTGGAGGACAACGCGCTCGAGCCTGGCGGGTTCTCGCCAGTAATTATCATTGCGGACCAGGACAATCTCTTCACCGGGAGTCCAGTGATCGAAGACGAAAGGTCCGGTGCCATTGGTGATTGCATTGAGCGGATTGGTCTCCGGGCCGATGGCATACCAATCCTGCCAGGTAGCGCAGTCGCCATCCCAGCCGCCATTGGCAGCGACCCAATCCTGATCCAAAGCAGAGCCCCAGGGCTGAGCAATGGCAGGAATGAAGGGTCCGAACGGCGTAGCGAGGTTCATCGTCACGGTGCCGGCAGCATCATCGGCCACGATGCGAGCCTTCACAGCTTCGCAGACGCCTGCCAGAATTGCGGGGTCCACAGCCTTCATGGCCTCTACATCATCGTAGAGCGCGCCGGGTATGGAATGGAGTTCTTCATCGGAAATACCGTCGGCCAGGGCTTCCAGGCCGGCAGTCTGTGCCACTTCGACCGCCTCTGCGATGTCGACCGTGCCAATGCCGAAGAAGGGCTCGAAGAGCAGGAATTGGGGTGAAGACGTGCCGCCCTGCAGCAGACCACGCTGGAAGCTGAAGGCGATATCGGAGGGAGTCAGATCCGCACCATCATGGAACGTCACACCTTCACGAACCTGGAAGGTGTACGTCATGCCATCCTCAGATTGTTCCCAGGATTCGGCAAGACCGGGTACGAACCGGCTTTCGTAGTTGCCATCGAAGAACACCAGGGGTTCGAGTACATTCCCGAGCACCTCAGAACCGGCCGTCTCATAATCGTAGGCGGGGTCGAGGGAATTGGGCTCACCGAAGGAAACCGACACAAAGGTGGTTGGATCCTTGGAGGTGAAACCACTGGCCGGTGCTTCAGTTGCAGCCGGTGCTTCGGTTGCAGCCGGTGCTTCAGTCGCAGCCCCAGGCGGTTCAGTCGCAGGCGGCGCTTCAGTGGGTGCAGCGCCGCCGCAGGCTGCCAGGATCATGCTGGCAACCACCAAAAGGCTCAGTAAAGCAAACAATTTACGCATATTTCTTCTCCTCACAAAGTGAAAGGTTTTGACTTGATACGAACGACTTTAGAACGAATGATTATCTTGCAATGGTCGTGGGGACCACCTCCTTTCTGTATGTTTGGACTCTTACAAATACCTCTCAGCAAAAAAACAGGCTACGAAGTGACCCGGCTTGATCTCGCGGAACTCGGGCCTGGATTCTGCACAGATCCCTTCAGCGATCGGGCAGCGTGTTCGGAAACGGCAGCCGGATGGAGGGTTGGCAGGCGATGGGACATCCCCTTTAAGAATGGTGCGCTCCCGCTTCGCATCCGCGATCGGGTCCGGTATTGGGACAGCCGATAAGAGGGCTCGCGTATAGGGATGAAGCGGCTTCATGTAGAGTTCGTCGCGGCTGGCGAGTTCCACAATTACACCCAGGTACATAACCGCCACGCGATCACTGATGTGGCGGACCATGGAGAGGTCATGCGCGATAAAGAGATAAGTAAGGTTAAACTGCTCCTGCAGTTCTTCGAGCAGGTTGACGACCTGAGCCTGGATCGAAACATCCAGAGCGGAAATGGGCTCATCGCAAATGATGAAGGAGGGCTGCAAGGCAAGGGCGCGGGCTATGCCAATGCGCTGGCGCTGACCGCCGGAAAACTCGTGCGGATAACGGCCGGAAAAGGATGGGTTGAGATTCACGACGTTCAGCAAATGCTTGACGCGTTCCTCGATTTCCTTTCCCGTGGCAACGCTGTGAACCATCAAAGGTTCACCGACAATATCGGCAACGGTCATACGCGGGTTCAGGCTGGCATACGGATCCTGAAAGATCATCTGCATCTTGCGCCGCATTTTGCGGAGCTCCTCGCCTTTTATGTGCACCAGGTCGACGCCCTCAAATTTCACCGCGCCGGCGGTAGGACGATACAGCTGCAAAATTGTGCGGCCTGTTGTGGACTTGCCGCAGCCTGATTCACCTACCAGGCCCAGGGTCTCACCGCGCTTAATATCAAAACTGACCCCATCCACCGCGCGCACTGCGCCAACCTGCCGCTGGATCACACCGCGGTAAATGGGGAAATGCATCACTAAATTATCTACATTGAGCAGGGTGTTGTTGTTTGCGGTGTTCTCGCTCATTATCGGTGTCTCCCGGTTTTGGTATCCACCCAGCAAGCCGCACGATGTTCCGGGCCAACTCCCATCAATGGAGGATTTTCCTGCCAGCAATGTTCCAGCGCCCATTTGCAGCGTGGGGCAAACGGGCAGGCATTCGGTTTGTTATAAAGAACTGGCGGCATTCCTTCGATGGAAAATAGCTTCGTATGCTCCGTCTCGTCGACGCGCGGCAGGCTGCCGAGCAGCCCGATCGTATAAGGATGGGACGGGTTTGCGTAAAGATCCTTAACTGGCGACTCTTCTATAATGTAACCGCCATACATCACCAGAACACGCTGCGCAAGACCCGCCACAACACCCAGATCATGTGTGATCCAGATGATCGCCATGCCGAGTTCATCACGCAGGCGTTTGACGAGGTCCATGATTTGTGCCTGGATGGTAACATCCAGCGCTGTGGTCGGCTCATCGGCGATCAGGATCTGCGGACTGCAGGACAAAGCCATTGCGATCATCACGCGCTGACGCATGCCGCCTGAATACTGGTGGGGATAATCGTTCAAGCGATCCTTCGCGTTGGGAATTCCCACCATGCTCAACAGCTCAGCGGCGCGGTCCTGCGCCTGCTTCCGGGTCATCCCGATGTGGAGCATGAGCGGCTCTTCCAACTGGCGGCCAATCGTAAGCACAGGATTCAACGAGGTCATTGGATCCTGGAAGATCATTGCGATCTGCGCGCCGCGTACGTGGCGGATTTCTTCATTTGACATTTTGAGAAGGTCCTGCCCGGAAAAGAGCGCTTTCCCCGCAGTTACTTTTCCCGGAGGAGATGGGACCAGACCCAATACAGAGAGCATGGTTACGCTTTTCCCGCAACCACTTTCGCCCACCACCCCCAGCGTTTCACTTTCGCTCAGTCCGAATGACACACCATTTACCGCGTGCACGACCCCTTCAGGAGTCTTAAATGTCGTTTCAAGCCCTTGCACATCAAGAATGAAGTCGGGCATCCATGTATTCCTTTACTAAATGGAGTACTGGAACATGATGTTCCAGAGTGCCAAGCAGACAGAATTATACCTAATTCCACAAGTGCGTCAACAGTAATACATTCGTAGGGCAATCGTAGGCCGCTTTAATTGAAAAAAACAGTTCTCTAGAACTGTTTAAAGCAACACCTGAGGAGCGCCGTTCTTGAATGCTCAAGCCGCCGTCCTCGGCGGCAAGTCACATCTACAATTCGCGTCCGGCGTTTGCACTCCGCGCACTCTGGTTGAAAATCCTTCGCCGGGGACGGCGAAGGGAGCGCCTTCGAAAACTCTGCCTCACATGTTTTGTGTAAACACTTTCGTTGACAGCCCCATTTTCAAACGGTAGAATAACTTTGCAAGACATTCTTTTGCTGGAGGTCGCTATGCTAAAGGAATTCAGAGATTTCGTCGTTCGGGGCAACGTGATCGACCTGGCTGTAGCCGTGATCCTTGGAGCCGCATTTGGAAAGATCGTTACATCCCTTGTCAACGATATATTGATGCCCCTGATCGGTATCCTCATGGGTGGCGTGAACGTCAGCGAACTGTCATATCAAGTCGGAAATGCAGTCGTCATGTATGGCGCCTTCCTACAGGCGATCATCGACTTCCTGGTGATTGCCTTTGTTATTTTCATGATCGTACGCAGCATCAATCGCATGAAGGCGCCGGCTGCTGCTCCTGTCACAAAGGATTGTCCACACTGCTTTACCGCCATCCCCCTCCAGGCAACCCGCTGCCCGAACTGCACATCGCAGTTATAAACAGTAGACACGTATAATCAGCAGCCAGGTAAACAAGGGACAGTATACTTTGTTTACCTGTCTCCCTTTTTGTTTTCGCTTCGTGTCTCTTAATCGCTGATATTACGCACCGTCCCGAAGGTTTGGATGGAGAACGAGACTGGATTACGGGAAACCTTCGGGACGTTTTGCATAAGGTGAGTTAATCAATTCACATGGATTTTCTCGACAAACTTAACCCTCAACAGAAGAGAGCGGTCACAGCCGGGAACGGACCTGTTTTAGTGGTGGCAGGACCGGGCTCCGGAAAGACGCGGGTGCTTACCCAGCGGATCGCCTACCTCATCGCAAATGAAGGTGTCCGGCCCTGGCAGATCCTGGCAGTCACATTCACCAACAAAGCTGCGAAGGAAATGGGAGAACGCGTCAAACGTCTGCTCCCCGATCAGGCGATCGAAGGCATCATGCTTGGCACATTTCATTCCATCTGCGCCCGCATGCTGCGGCGGGAAGCTGAGTACCTGCCCATCCAGTCGAACTTTGTCATTTTCGATACCGACGACCAGGAGCGCGTCGTAAAAAGCGCGATCCGTGAGATGAACATTAATGAAAAACTCTACCGCCCAGCCAGTGTGCTCGCCGCCATCTCACGGGCAAAAAATGAGCTGATCCAGGCAGATGAATACCCGACCCAGACCTATCGCGACGAAATCGTTAAGCGCGTGTATGCCGAGTACCAGAAACGGCTGATCGCCAGTAACGCTGTTGACTTTGATGACATCCTTCTTTATACCGCCCGTCTGCTGGAAGATAACCCGAGCGTGCGCGACAAATATGCCCAGCGCTTCCGCCACGTGCTCGTGGATGAATTTCAGGATACCAATCTCGCCCAATACGCACTGGTAAAACATCTGGCTTCTTTTCATAGAAATATATTTTGTGTGGGTGATCCAGACCAGTGCCTTCCGGCAGGCACA
>DATFET010000332.1:0-2045 GCA_035250835.1 Anaerolineales bacterium | reverse complement strand
ATGTATCACAGAATCAGATTTGCGTCGGTGTTATCGTTGATCGTCCTCCTCTCCCTCCTGTTCGGCTCGGGAGCACAGGCAAGCAGCCTGCCCGCTGAGCAGAACGGGGAGGCTGCTCTGCAGAACGACCTTGTCGTGCAGAAATCCTTCTCCAGGGCGGAACGACAGGCGGCCAGAAGCTTCTGGACCCGTGAGCGGATCGCCGCAGCGCCGGCTATGGCGTTGCCTGTTGATCAAGGCGCGGCTGTCGTCGATACGGCCGGGATGGCCGCAGAATCGCTTGCCGGCGCTCCAGGTTTTTCCGCGGCCGGTCTGGCCGCTCCCGGTGCTGACGCCGCGGCGAGAAAGGCCTACGCCAGCGATTGGCAGGCCCTGGCAGAAGAGACCGCCCTGGCAGGCATTCAGGCGGATGAGCCGGCTGGCACAACCCAGGTCCAGACCAGCTATCTGGTCTCCTCTCTGATGCACAGCTGGTACCCACACAGATGGATCGGACGGGTGAGCTTCAATACTCCCACGGGTCCCGCCACCTGCTCCGGCACCGCCATCAGTGGCAACGTCATGGTGACGGCTGCCCACTGCCTGTACACGACAACCAGCAATACCTGGCACACCAGTGTCGTCTTCTCGCCTTCTTACCGAAATGGAAGCGCTCCTTACGGCGTATTCCCTGCCACCAGCTGCACGGTCCTTACGGCTTGGGTCAACCTGAGCGGATCTTTTTCCATCAATGGCTGGTCGAAGTATGATGTGGGCGTCTGCAAGATGGGTGTGAATTCCATCGGGCAAACCCTGAATACGGCTGTCGGCTGGGCGGGCCGCCAGTGGAACCAGCCTTACATCCGGCACTTCCATAACATTGGTTATCCGGCCCGGGATTACAGGGATGTCCTGCTGTCCAGCGCCGCCCT
The DNA here is from genome assembly GCA_035250835.1 of Anaerolineales bacterium. Lineage (GTDB taxonomy): Bacteria > Chloroflexota > Anaerolineae > Anaerolineales > Villigracilaceae > Defluviilinea. The sequence continues at coordinate 1,134 of DATFET010000332.1, read as the reverse complement.
CTATCAGCGTGCCTGTGTCGCCGAAAGCTTCACCCAGACGACTGACACACGCGGTATGGGCTGCCTGTGGGGCCGAGGCATCAGTGGTGGTCCGTGGTTGGTGAATTATGCCCCGACTTTTGTTTCAGGCAATGTCGACGGCGTCAACTCGGGTCTATTCATAGGCACAGCAAATATGTATGGACCGCGCTTCACCAGTAACAACATCGTCCCACTTTGTACAGCGGCTGCCTGTTAGGAGCCCGTTGATCGACGGAATGGATTCCATGGGGTCTGGCTCATCTGCCAGACCCCATCGCTGCAAAAAACTAGGGAAATTCCTAGCTAGTACTCGAAAAGTCATATAACTAAAATTACTCCATAATTTTACGGGTGCATTTATAAGCAGGTTGTCTTCCCAGATGATCTCGAGAATCGACTTCATTACTGTCTGGATACGAAATCATATGAGCGAGGAACCCACCGCATAGTCCCTCCCGGTCGCTTACAAGGAAGACCATGAGGAGCAGACATTGCAGGAGCAAAAATGGCAAACTTGAAAAACCCGGCCCTCGACGGCGACATGAACTTTGACATCTTTGTCTATAGCGCGCCGCCCCTCGCCTACCCACCAGCCTTACTACAATATACGATCTATAGCATGCCGGATCCGGATTACATCACCGGGCGAATCGATATTTCGGCCTTCGCGAACCTTGGCAGCGCGCCGTGGCCATTTGTCAACACGAACGTGCCGCTCAACGGGCATGTATGTGTGCCGCGCGGCAGAGGCCCTTTTCCACTGGCGGTGTTTGCGCACGGTAACCATGACCCGTTTGAGAATTCCACACCAGGATACCTTTACCTGTGTCAATTGCTCGCGTCGCATGGGATCATCGCGGCGACAATTGACGTTAACTTCCTCAACGGATGGAACTTCGGGGAGAATGACGCCCGAGCGATCGTTCACCTCGAACACATCAAACAGTTTCGGACCTGGAACGACAACCCAAGTCATCCACTGCACAGTAAAGTGGACCTGAATCGCATTCTTCTCGTAGGCCATTCGCGCGGGGGGGGAAGCTGTGGGACATGCTTCCCTTTTCAACCGGCTCGCCTCGATCGGTATTGTTCCTCTGGATGGATCCGCAGGAC
>DATFET010000327.1:0-2861 GCA_035250835.1 Anaerolineales bacterium | reverse complement strand
ATCCTGCGGCGTGCCTTCGGCGATGAGCTGGCCGCCTGCCGCACCTCCTTCGGGACCCAGATCGATCACCCAATCGGCAGCTTTGACGAGGTGGAGGTTGTGTTCGACGACGATCACACTATTACCCGCCTCCACCAGGCGCTGCAATACTCCCAGCAGGCGGGTTATATCCGCGGGATGCAGACCCGTCGTCGGTTCGTCGAGCAGGTAGAGGGTCCGTCCCGTCGAGCGGCGCCCCAGTTCTTTGGCGAGCTTGACGCGCTGGGCTTCCCCGCCAGATAGCGTGGTGGCAGGCTGACCGAGCTGCAGGTACCCCAGTCCCACATCCGACATTACCTGCAGCCGCGAGGCAGCCGCTGGAACATCAGCGAACAAAATCAGCGCTTCTTCCACGGTCATGTCCAGCACCTGCGATATATCGAAACCTTTATATTTGATCGTCAGAGTCTCACGCTTGAAGCGGCGCCCGCGGCAGTCGGGACAGCGCACTTCCACGTCTGGCAGGAAGTGCATTTTGACGGTCAGTGTGCCCGCGCCTTCACAGCGCTCACAGCGTCCGCCGGGCACGTTGAACGAGAAATGGCGCGCGGTCACTTTACCCTTTTCGGCTTCGGGCGTCGCGGCAAACGCTTCACGGATGGGGGTGAATGTATCGGAGTAGGTGGCCGCGTTCGAGCGCGGGATGCGACCGATGTGAGCCTGATCGATGGTAATCACTTTGTCGATATGCTCCCAGCCCGTGATCGAATCATGCTCGCCGGGACTGTCTGCGGCTCCATTCAATCGCTGGCGCGCGGCAACGTCGAGGATGTTGAAGATCAGTGAGGATTTACCCGATCCCGAGACACCCGTCACCGCTACCAAAAGCCCGAGCGGAATCCTCACTGTCACGTTTTGCAGATTAAACTGGCGCGCGCCGCTGATCGTCAGAGCTTTGTGATTTGGCTCACGGCGCTGTTCGGGGATTGGAACCGTCATCGTTTGGGCAATGAATGCGCCAGTAAGTGACTCTTTCGTTTTGGATACTTCACCCGGTGAGCCAGCCGCGACGATCTGACCGCCGTGTTTGCCCGCCCCGGGCCCGACATCGATCAGATAATCAGCAGCTTTGATGAAATCGATATCATGTTCCACGACCAGCACGGTGTTTCCCAGATCGCGCAGGCGGCGCAGAACGCTGATCAGGCGCTGAGTGTCACGTGAGTGCAGCCCAATCGTCGGTTCGTCCAGGATGTACAGCACGCCGGTCAAACCGGACCCGAGCAGGGCAGCCAGCCTCAGACGTTGAGCTTCGCCCGCAGATAGGGTTGGGGAGGAGCGTTCGAGTGTGAGATACCCCACGCCCACTTCGAGCAGACGTCCGATCCGCTCGTACAGATCATCCAAAATGGGACGCGCGATGCGCATTTCTTCCGAAGTGAAATGCGGCGGCAGAGACTTGACCCAGGCATCCAGTTCATTGAGGGGTAGGTGTGAGATGGTGATGATCGTCTCGCCTGCCACGGTTACGGCGCGGCTTTCGGGACGCAGGCGCGTGCCTTCACAGTCCCTGCAAGGCTGGGTCGCAAAGAAATGCTCCAGTTTTTCGAGGTAAGAGGCGTTTGTGGCGTGTTCATTGTAGCGGCGCTGAAGGTTGGTGACCACGCCCTCGAACCGTCCCTGGGCGTTGGTGGCAGGCAGCTTGACATTCGGAAAGTGACGCCGGAATTGCGGACTCTCCGTGCCGTACAAAAAGAGGTCACGCTGGACGGGAGTGTAGTCCTTGATCGGTTTGGATGTGTCAAACTCAAAGCCGAAATACTTGCCGGCATTTTGCAGGATCTGGCTGTAACGCGTTCCGTGGAACTCGACCCAGCCATCCACAGGGAGTTCGGGAACACTTTTATTCTCGTCCACGAGCCGGCTGATGATGGGCTGCCGCACCACGCCCAGTCCAGTGCAGGTTGGGCAGGCTCCCGCGGGTTTGTTGAATGAGAAGTTCGCCATTCCCATTTCGGGAATCGCCGCGCCGCAGTGCGGGCAGGGATAGGTCCCTTCGGGACTCTCGTCCGATGCGTCATCAGATGCATCCTGCCAGCCATCGTCAGCGAAATCATATGTGGCAGGCGGTACATCCTCGCCACAGCTCGGGCAGGGACGATGACCCAGGCGGGCATACAAAACCCGCAAGTAGGTGAACACTTCAGTCACCGTACCCACCGTCGAGCGGGGACTGTGATTCGTCAGGTGCTGATCCACGCTGATGGAAGGGGATAAGCCCGTGATAGAGTCCACGGGCGGCTTGCTCAATCCGCTCGCAACCATGCCGAGCGACTCGAATAACTGCCGCAAACTTTCCTTATACAGGATATCAAAGGCCAGCGTAGACTTCCCCGAGCCCGACAGCCCGGTGATGACAACAAATTGATTCTTGGGGATCTCCAGACTGACGTTTTTGAGGTTGTGCAGGCGGGCATTCCGAATGCTGATCGTAGGATTCATAAACTCTCCAAATGGATTGTGGATTGTTTTCGCATCATACTGTTCGGTGGCAAAACTTTCCCCAGTCCACTGGTAAGTTCAGACGAGCCGACTGGACAGGCTTTTGCGTTCATATCCTTTATTATTTTACAACCCTGGTGTAGCAATGGAGGTTTTGGGACCCAGGATTTGAACCACGGAGACACGCACCTGTCCTGGCCCTGACGGCGGTGCCAGGGGAAGCACGAAGTCTCAAAATATTCCGTGTCTGCGTGGTTAGCCGCATTGAAAGCCTGGCCTGGCTCAATTGGCGATCTACAGTTTCCTGGCGAAGAAGACAATGACATCATGGCCGGCGGACGCGTCTGCATCTGACCAGTCGCCTTTATTCGCTTCGACTT
>DATFET010000323.1:0-3072 GCA_035250835.1 Anaerolineales bacterium | reverse complement strand
CTCCTGCGGGGAGATGAGCCGGATCGATTCGGTTACTTTGATGCGAAAGGGTTCCGGGGGATAGTGCATGAAGTCTCCTTTTTGAGTGTTCTCGATTCAGTGTAGCACCGTTCAGCAAAGGAGACATGTGACAGATTTCATGAATTCATACGTGTTTTGTCCAGAATTCCCAGGTTGGAAATTTTTAAGAAAAGAGTTCGGTCAGGGTTATAATTATGACATTCATGTCGAAAAGGCGAAAAACACTTGCAAAGGTTTATCTGGCTCGAAGAATATTAAGTTCTCTGACTTTGTTTCTCTTGTAGAAGGATTTGGGTTTGTCCTCTCCCGAGTAAGTGGCAGCCACCATATCTTTGTCCATAAGATAGTTCGAGAATGGGTAAATTTGCAGGAAATAAGTGGTCAAGTCAAGCCTTATCAAGTGAAGCAATTTATGAATATTGTTGAGCGGTATGATTTGAAACTGGAGGAAGAATGAAGGATTATCATATTAATATTTTTACGGCGACGAAGATGGTGGTTATATTGCCGATATTCCTGATTTGGTAGACTGCTCGGCATTCGGCGATACTCCAGAAGATGCATTGGCGGAGGCTTTGGTCGCCAAGAGGGTATGGCTGGAAGCAGCAAGGGCAGAGGGAAAGCCAATTCCCCAACCACGTTACCGTTCTGCGATTTACCCGTTATCTGTCACAGTATAAAAACATCCCGCAGATCAAAAGATTTGCGGGATGTTTTTTACCACCTCTTTCATCAGGCTTGTTTATCCAACTTAATCGACGCTTCTGGCTTCAGCATACTTTCCTTCACTCTGTTGGGAAGCCTGAAGCCCGACAGCACTCTTTCCAGCACTGGAAGTAAGTTCGCCACTCTTTTCGCTCGAATCGCCCAATCCCACATCGTTTCGAATTTCTTCCATCCGCCTGCGTAAGCGATATGGCGGAGTTGGTCAACGGTTTTTGGATGGTTCTGGGAGGATGAGAGGATACTTCCCCAACGGTAAAAGTCGCGATAGGCGCGCCAATAACCAGCCTCAAGTTGCTCCGCAGTTAACAGCTTCGGTTGAAAGACTGTGTGACGTGTGTCATACAGGTCCCAATTGGACGTGGTGATTCGACCTTCTGCCTCGATTCGTTTATGTAAAGCAGTCCCGGGATATGGAGCCAAAATATGAAAAGTAGCGGTTTCGATCCCCTGTTGAATTGCCCAGTCAACGGTCCGCCCGAAAACAGATTCGTCATCGTCGTCCATCCCGAAGACGAAGCTGGCGTTGACCATCGCGCCCAGGTCGTGGAGTCTTTTGATCGCCAACCCATAGTCACGGTTTAAATTTTGATGTTTGTGCTGCTGCACCAGGTTCTTCGGGTTAAGAGTCTCGAATCCCACAAACAGACTACGGAGTCCGCAGGCGACCGCTTTTTCGAGCAGCCCTGCTTTCAGAATCGATTGAACGGTTCCCGCGGCTTGCCAGAGGCGTCCCATGCCTCGCATGCCATCGAAGAGGCCGCCCGCAAAATGGGGATTTCCGAAGAGGTGATCGTCAAGGAAATACAGGTGCCTGCCCGGCAGGCTTTCGATCTCTGCCAAAGCCCGGTCGATTGAGAGTGTGTAAAAGGATTTTCCGCCCTCGAAGAAAGCTTCCTTATAACAGAAATCACATACGTGAGGACAGCCGCGCGAAACGACGATGGAGTTGGGAACCAGATACAAGTGACGTTTGATGAGATCTCGTCGTGGAAATGGCAGATCGCTCAATGTGCGAACCGTGGAAACATATTTCTTTTTTGGATGTTTTGCTCCGTAGTCCCGGAGGAATTCGGGCCAGATTTCTTCACCAGGACCGATAAAGATCGTATCTGCATGGTCTTTGGCTTCCTCAGGCAGAGAGGTAACATGCAACCCGCCGAGACAGATGTACGCTCCTTTCGCCCGGTAATAATCGGCGATCTGGTAGGCACGATACGCGGACGTTATGTAAACTTGAATGACAACCAGGTCAGGCTCATCGTCCAGATCCAATGTTTCAACGTGTTCATCCTGAAGAGTAATATCATCGTTCTCATACAAATATGCTGCGAGTGTTGCCAGTCCAAGAGGCGGGAAGAGGGAATACTTGATCGGCCTCCAGAATGGACTTTTTGCTTCTGTTAATGCAGGCAGGATCATTTTGACTTTCATGATATCTCTCCTTGTCCGATAGAAAAACAGTGTTAGTGAATAGTATCCTTGAAACAAAAGCCAAATTCCTCCAAAGGACTATCAAACCATATCAGTTTCTCTCTCACAGTCTGTAGACCTGTGCCTGAGTAACGGCTGAATCCTGTACTCGTTATAAAGTACATGTGGATGCAGAATATTCACAGAGTTTGTATTGGTGTGAACAAGGGTAAAGGGGGATTACTGAGATTCAATCTTAAGATGGAAAGGAGATGAATATCCATGGCAACCAGCCGTAAAAACAATTCAAGAAGTAAAAATGGCAGGAGTACCCGGTCACGCTCGAGCCGCAGGAGCCCGGGCAGCAGCGGTAAGGGTGAGTATTACCACGTTGAGATCCGCCCGGGCGAGGATTTCGAAACGTTCCGCACACAGGACGTGGGCTCTCCGGGGCATATCCAGCGCGTGGCAGGCAAGCGTGAGGGCGGATCATGGGCAACGGTCAAGTGGTTAATCGGCAAGCAGGACGCGCATGTCAGTGGAGACACCCTGGTCGGCGACACAAAGGATGCGAAGGATGTCCTCAGGAAACTAAGATCAAAGCCTGTCCACATCAGTGGAGACCGGTTTAAGTCAAAGCCGCGCAAAAATGTCACCGAAGAGTCCAAGCCCACGTCCGCGCAGAAGAAGGCACGCAGTCAAAACATCAGGAAAGCACAAGCAGCAAGAAGCAAAAGCAGATAAGTTCCTGACGGGCGCATCCTGGGAATTGATCTCCCAGGATGCGCAACCAATTACTGAACCAGGGTTATCATGGATATATAGAACCCGTGTCATGCCAGGAGAACGGGCAAACCATTATCTAATTTCTTACAACAGATGTCTGGTATCGATCAGCCAGAATTTTCGCGGAAG
>DATFET010000318.1:0-6105 GCA_035250835.1 Anaerolineales bacterium | reverse complement strand
ATCGTCGCTGCTCGCAGGGCTGGGTACAGCCCGGAGATCATACCGATAAAAGTCGCGAAGATCAATGCAAACAAGGGCAGCCAATAGGGAGTGTAGACAGCGACACTCGGAGGCGCACCACCCTGCTGCCCGGCCTGGCTGGCAAGAAAGACGATGGCAATCACATTCAATCCAGCCCCAGCCAGCCAGCCGATGATGACGCCTCCCAACCCGCCGATGAAACCGATCCCCGCCGCTTCGCCCAGGAAGATGGCCAGCACATCCCGATTGGTCGCGCCGACTGCCTTCATCAGACCAATCTCACGCGTACGTTCCAGGATCGACATCGCCATGGTGTTCGCAATCCCGATCGCCGCGACCAGCAGGGCGATTGCACCCACGCCGCCAAAGATAACCTGAAGAATTTTATAGAAGTTATTGATCCCTTGCACAAAGGATTGTGGGGTGAACGCCTGAAATCCCATTCCCGTAATTTGCTCAGAGATGTCCAGGACCTGGTCCACATCACTGACTTTCACGATGACCTGGCTGTAGCCGTCCTTGTTGTAATTGATGCGGCGGTTCATGGCCCACTCGTTCAGCAGCTTGACCTGTTCGAGCGGCATGTAGATCGTCCAATCGGATTCGCCGCGCGTCTCCTTGAGGACGCCGGTCACGCGCAGGCTGAGATTCTTGCGCGTCTCGTTGCCCTGTTCATCCCATTTCGAGACGACCAGCTGCACCTGCTGTCCATTCAACTGAGGCGGAGGCGGCGGTTCCTGTCCCGGACGCATCTTCGGGTCGTAAAAATTATTGGGCACCATCACTCCGATCACGACGTTCCCGCGTCCAAGCTCAGTGCCTCCCTCAGTCGCCTCCAGGCCCAGGCTGGCAAGGTCATCCGTATCGATGCCGACAATGTTGACGCCACCTTCCAGTTTCTGGTATTTGACGATCCCGCCAGCCATCAGATAGTCGCGCGGGATGACGGCCTCGACGCCTGGAATGGCACGCAGGTCGTTCAAGGCGAAGTTCGTCAGCAGGACCTGCTGCTGCGGGTCAGCCGGTGCACCCACACCACCTCCACCGGGTCCCATGAACACAACTTCCCCGCCATAGGTTGGCATGACCTGGATCTGGGTCAGGTCGCCGATGCCGAAGAGCTGTTCGTTCGCATTCCGCTGCAGACCGATCGCCAATGATACAAGGATCACCACCGCGGCAGTCCCGATCACCACGCCGATCGCAGTCAGTGCGACGCGTGCCTTTCTGCGGCTCAGGTTCCCAAAGATCAGACGGAGCAGATCAAGAGGCTTCATGGGCTGTAATGCCTTTTCCAATGCCTGGCTTTACTTCTGGAGCCGGCTCTTCGAAACTGGGCGGAACCTGTTCACCACCAGTCGGAGGCGCGCTGTCGAGGCCAAGCGCGCCCAGGACAAACCGCCAGATCTTTTGCAGAAAAGTCTCCTCGACCGGAACAGGCATTTCGCCACCCTGCATGGATGGGTCAAGGATCGGCTCCTCGATCATCGCCTCCATCACTTCCACTTGCAGGGTATCGGTCAGGGTGCGCGGCTGGTTGAAGTCATCCGTGTAATCGATCGTGACATCGATGGTCACTGTCCCGGATTGTTCCGGGGTCAGGAGTGAATCGATCGTAAAGTATCCGCCGACATCGATGGAACCCACCAGACCGGTCCCGTTTTCCATCGTACCCGCGTCCGTCTCCAGTTTTATGTTGCCCAGGACGGCAGTGCGCTTGCCGATATTGACCACCTGGATCGGCAACGCACCAGGCTGCCCCACGAAAAATGGATCGGGCGGACGATAGAAGCTGATGTCCACACTCGGCAGACTATAGACCAGGAGCGTGATCACCTGCTCGTCATTGATCGCTTCATTCTTGTCATTCAGGTAGGAGAAGGTGACCTTCATCGGGTATGCACCCGGATTCGTAGACACGTTGACAATCAAGTCCTGCTTTGCCTGGATCATGCCCCCCGGATCCAGGTCGCCAAGCGACTGCACATTGGAGGCGCCGACCGGCGCGAAATTGGTAAACTCCCCGCTGCCTCCCGAGACCCCACCCGGCACTGGAGTCTCTCCACCGCTTGTACTGCTCGAGCCGCCTCCTACGATCATAGTGACACGCTGGGCTTTGGCGTTGCCAACATTTTGAACGGTCATCGTGAGCGTGAACGCCTCACCAGGCTGGAGAGGATCAACGCTGACAGCGTAACTGGAGATCACGAGCTGCGAGCTCTTGAGTCCGGTCGGCGTGGACGTGGGGTAGACCACGCCGCTGCCACCACCGCTGCTTGTTGGGATGGAAAGGATGAATTTATCGGAATAGGCCGTGCCTTCCCCATCGTAGTAATTAACCGTTACATCCAGCGGGAGAATGCTCACCCCATAGGTGGAGCCTGTGACCAGAAACTCCTGGGTGATGTTATCCGATGAGCCGGCCGGAACGGTACCGACTGCAATCACGCCTCCTGTTTTGAGCGGCACCAGGTCTGCCGAGGTGAAAACAGCCTGGGCGCTATAGGCATCCGCCGTCCCGGCATTGCCAATTTTGACGGTCAGTTTGAACTGACTGTTGGTGGAAACCGTGCCGTTGACCTTTCTAGATTCCATGATGAACTGCGGGCGCACAAAGGGCAGAGGCGCAGTTGTCGCGGTGGGAGGCGGGATCGGCGTAGGGGCAAGGACAGTCAGGGTTGCCGAGCCGCCGGCTGCTCCGCTGGTCAATGTCACAGTGATCGTGTGATCCCCTGCGGAAATTCCAGCCGGGATAGTTGCAGTGAGAGTTTGTGCATTCAGAAAAACCGTATTGAGCGCCGACCCATCCATCAGTACAGCAGCTGTAGTATCGAATTCAACGCCAGCCACAGTGATGACATTCACCACATCATTGACAATCGTGTTGGGTGTAATCGAAGTCACGGTCGGCGCGGCCAGCGCCGCGGCAGGGATCAGCGAGACCAACAAAGCGATCAAGAGTGAGGTCGGAACAATCCGTGAAAATAGTTTCTGCATGGTTCTCCGGAGTCGTGAAGGCTACGAGGGCTGGATCGATTCCAACGCCGCGGATTGATATTCGTCTTCGCTGACGATCCGTCCGTCGAGGAGAAATATTTTGTGTGTGGCAAAACGGATCATACGCGGGTCATGTGTCACCACCAGCACTGTCCGCCCGGAAGTGTGCAGATCAGAAAGCACCTGCATGATCGCCGCGCCGCTCGAAGTGTCGAGGTTGCCCGTCGGCTCATCGGCAAGGATCAGGCTCGGATCATTGACCAGGGCGCGGGCAATTGCGACGCGCTGCTGCTGTCCACCGGAAAGCTCCGTCGGACGATGATCGGCGCGGTTGCCCAATCCCACCTGCTCCAAAATCGAGCGCGCCTGCGTACTGCGTTTGGCTGCTCCCACGCCGGCAAACTGCATGGGAAAGGCGACATTCTCCAGGGCAGTCATGCTGGGGATCAAGTTGAAGGATTGAAAGACAAATCCCATCGTCTGGCGGCGGAATAATGCCAGCGCATTCTCATCCATCTCGTCCAGGCGCTGACCATCCACCCAGATCTCGCCGGAGGTGGCATGATCCAGTCCCCCCAGCAGATAGAGCAGCGTGCTCTTGCCTGAGCCGGAGGGCCCCATCACAACGGTGAAGGTGTGCGAATCGATATCCAGGTCGATCCCGTCCAGGGCGCGCACCACCTGTCCGCCCATCTGATAGTGCTTCGTGAGGCCTCTGATGTGAATAAATGGTGAGGCCATCTTAGAAGAACGGGCGCTGGACAGCCTGCCCACCGATGCTCGACGTCAGGCTCCCCAATCCTGCCTGAGTCAGGAGGACCAGCAGCATCACAGTCACCACTCCGAATACTGCCTTGCCGCGCGACAAGCCGTCTGCCACCGCAAAGCCGATAACCAGCAATACAATGAACCAGACCACGAATAGATCCAGCCGGGAGAGAAGCTGTGGCAAAAATCCTGGGCTCGTCGCAAAACCTGAAAGTCCGGGGCTGGAGATGGCATGTCCTGCCAGAAGCATGTACGCCACTCGCAGCAGGTCTCGTATCAAAAAGGGAAGGCTTGCCCAGGCGACAACATTGAGAGCGTTCTGCATGGTACCGCGTCCGCCGAGGAGGGTCGAGCCGAGATGCAGCAAACCCGCCACCAGGACCCAGCCCAGCCAGAGACCAGTCCAGGCTCCTACGAGAGGGATGATATACATGAATGTCGGTCCCTGGGTAGCCTGCTGAGCCTGCATGAAGTTGTTCTGCATTTCCGGCGTCCACCACTGCCAGTCCGGCGGCATTTGGACCTCGCCCAGCATGGCAGCGTGGGTCTTCAAATAACCGGCGACCAGGACAACGAGAAGCGCAGTGATGCTCAGAACCAGCATCGGCGTAAGCCAGGATGCACGAGATTCAGCTGTCATCTCACCGAACGTCCTGCGGGGATGAGTGAGCACCGACAGGATGCGCGGTAAATCAAAACGACGGGTCGGTTGTCTTTCAAGAGGAATGTCTGTCATAGGCTGCTGGATTTGGAAATGGAAGGAATTTTTTGTGAGAAATTAGGCTCTCTGGGGATTCCGTGATGAATACCCAGATTTGGGGGTGCGAGCGTGCGCCGCAGGGACACGCTCGCACCCCCAAATCTGGTCTCTTTCACTGCGTCTTCGCGCACATCGTCCCGATGCTCTTCGGGAGCGAACGGCGGCAAAGGCTGGAGAACCAGAAATTATTTACAGAGCTATCGCTATAGATCCCATACAGGTCAAAATCATTCTAACATGAATTGACCTTTAGAGATAATACGCCGGGAGCACTGAATAGGTTCCCGCCAGTTTTTAGCTTACTGCCTTGCAAAGGGTTTTATTGGAGGTTTACAAATTCAGGCAGTCGACGAGGCTTTCAACCAGACCTTGTCCCGATCGCCTAAAAAGGCGCGGCGCGCCTCGGCGACGATATCTTCCCGCACACCGGGCAGTCCCTGCACCCATACCTGGCGCATGGCAAGGACCCGTTCCACAGACAGGTCTGCTACATGATGAAAGCCGGCACGTTCTATCCCCCGTTGAGAAATTTTATTTTCAAGGTCGGCTCCGATCCAGACGCGGCAAAATCCCTCACTTCGTAATTCGCCCAGAATGTACGTTAAGAGCGCGCTGTATAAATGCCTCTGCCGCCAGGCAGGCAGCGTCTCACAGTCCCAGATATACGCTTCACCGGGCAGCAGCTTGAGCCGCAGATTTAGCTCACCGATGGATTCTTCCCTGAAACTGACCCAGCCGTAGGATATAAGTGTATCCCCTACCCAGGCTGCATAACAGCGCCGCTCATTTTCGAAACGCTTGAGGATTTGCAATGCGTTACCGGGCTGCATCATCGAGACAAGAGCAGGGAGAAGGTCCGGGGACACGCGGCGAAAATCAGCTGCTACCAATGGGACGATCTGCCGCGCTGGCTCGTGCAAGTCGAGCATCCAGATCGTCCCGGCGCGGCGCGGATCGTTTTCAGCCGAGACCATCATGAGGGAATCCTGATCTTCTTGTCGCTCAATTCTGCGATCGCATCGGCAAGATGGTTATCAGCAATTGCATAATCGCCGCGCTCCACACGGATGCGATGTGCCACACTTAGAACATCGGAGTGAGTGTAGCCTTCAGGTGGGACAAACTTGAAACATGCCATCTCGAGCAGCTGGCCGTTGGGATCTCGAAAATAGATCGAATCCATAAAGCCTCGGTCAATGGGACCGGTGTTCTGGATGCCCAACTCATTCAAGCGGGCAGCGACCTGGGTATATGTAGCACGCGAAACCATGTAGGCAATGTGGTGCAGGTTACCAATATTCTGCGGGTTGGGAGTCGGGTCGTTGGTGCGCGTCGGCCGGACGAAATAAGTAATCAGGCGTCCATCACCCGGGTCGAAGTACAGGTGCAGTTCATCTGGAACATCGAGGTTGGGCTGCTCGAATACCAGGGGCATTCCAAGCACACCCTGATAGAACTCGATGATCGCTTCACGGTTCGAACCGACAAATGTAATGTGGTGGACACCCTGGGTTTGAATCTTGGTCATATCATCTCTCCTCAGCAGAGACCCTAAAGGC
>DATFET010000309.1:0-11915 GCA_035250835.1 Anaerolineales bacterium | reverse complement strand
AGGCGTGAACTAAAATATTTTCTGAAAAATCACCAGAATATCAATCACCCTTCCAGGACGCTTGATGCTCCGGGAGATGGGGAAATCACACTCTGATGCAGGAGATCGAAATGACAGACCCAACTTCTACCGCAACCCCTGAAAATGTCCAGCAGTTTTCGTTCAAGGCTGAAACCCGTCAGCTGCTCAATATCCTGATTCACTCCCTGTACAAGGACCGCGAGGTGTTTTTGCGCGAACTGCTCTCAAACGCCTCCGACGCAGTGAACCGTCTGCGCTTCGAGATGGTGACCAATCAGGACGTGCTCGACCCGGCAGCTGACCTGAAGATCCACATCACCGCCGATAAGGAGGCGCGGATGCTCACCATCCAGGATAGCGGCATTGGCATGACGCGGGAGGAGATCATCGAGAACCTTGGCACGATCGCCCAATCGGGCGCGCGAAAATTTGTCGAAGCAACAAAAGACAAGCTATTGGATTTCTCGCAGGTCATCGGCCAGTTCGGCGTGGGATTCTATTCCGTTTTTATGGTGGCGGAGTGGGTGCGGGTCACATCCCGTTCCTTCAGGCCGGATGCCGAGGCGGTGAGCTGGTACGCGACCGGTGAGGACAGCTATCAGGTCAGCGCGGCAGAGATGAGCGAGCGGGGGACGAAGGTGGAGATCAAGCTGAAGGAGGATGCAGCTGAATTTGCAGAGGAACACCGCATCCGCAACATCATCCACCGCCATTCCGATTACATCGGCTTCCCCATTTACATTGGCGAAGGCAAGCCACCGGTCAACAAGCAGACATCCCTGTGGCGCACCTCCCGTCAGGAAGTGACCGAGGATCAGTATAAGGAATTCTACAAGCAGACCACCCTGGATTTCGAAGACCCGCTTCTGCACATCCACATGATCACGGATGCGCCGGTGCAGTTATACGCGCTGCTCTATATCCCTGCCAAAATGGAGCGCGGCCTGTTCGCACTTCGTAAGGATGACGGGCTCAAGCTGTACTCGCGCAACATCCTGATCGATGAATACAACAAAGACCTCCTGCCGGAGTATTTACGCTTCGTGCAAGGCGTGGTGGATTCGGAGGACCTGCCGCTGAATGTCTCGCGTGAAACGGTCCAATCCAGCGGGCTGATGCCCAAGCTGAAAAAAGTATTGACCAACCAGGTGCTCCAGGATCTGGAAGCCCTCGCCAAAAACAATGCCGAGAACTATCAGGCGTTCTGGCAGGAATTCGGCGGCTACCTCAAACAGAGCTTATCCTCCTATACAGCAGAGGATGAAAAGCTGCATTCATTGCTGCGCTTCAAGACCAACCTGAACCCGGAAGCCTGGTCGTCACTGGAGGAGTACGTCTCCCGCATGAAGGAGGGACAAACTGTCATCTACTATATTGTCGGTGATGACAATCGCTCCGTACTGCGCAGTCCGCATCTGGATTACTTCCACTCGCAGGGTACGGAAGTTTTGCTTTTGACTGAGCCAATGGATTCGTTCATGCTGATGGGCTTGCGTAAGTACAAGGACTTCGAATTGAAAAATGTCGCTCAGGCAGAAATTGACAGCAATGAAAAGCCTAAGGAGCAGAATGAAGCAGAGAAGATTTCCCATGCTGATTTCAATGTATTGATTCAGCGCTTCAAGGAGGTGCTCGGCGAGCGAGTGATTGACGTCCGCGCTAGCAACCGGCTGTCGCAATCCGTAGCGCGGCTGTCGGATCCGGATGGCACGATGAATCCCGAGCTGCAGCGAGTCTACCGCTACCTCGGCAAGGAGTACGAAGTGCCGAAGAAAATTCTGGAGCTGAATCCCTCGCACTCAATCCTGAAAAATTTGCTGCAATTGGATTCGGGTTCCGAGTTACAGACTGCCATCATCGAGCAGATCTATGACAGCGCCCTGCTCGTGGAAGGACTGCACCCTGACCCATCCAGCATCGCGCCGCGCGTCCAGCAGATTATGGAAGCGGCACTGGCGAGGAAGACTGAGAAGTGACACTTCACAGTGGTTGAGTAAGGGCGCCGAGCTGCCAAGGATCGACTCAAACAGTCTCGAAAATCCTGTTGGGTTTTCGAGACTGTTTGTTTGGTAGTTTACATTAGCGCCCGGCAAACTGTGGGCCAAGGGCTCCTTCGAGAAGATCAAGAATTTTTTGATTCTGGCCAACATACAACACCACCAAAAGTCCGGACTTGAAGAAGTGAGGATCGTCCACCCAGGTAGGGGTGCTGGATCCGATTGTGCTCGCGTCTGATGCAATCTGTGATGCCTCGGCTTCCAGAGCTTCAGGGGTTTCAAACGTATAAACCTGTAGAGTTTCACCGTTAACCGCAATGCTCTGCCCGGGTGCAGTAAAAAACGGCTGTTCCACCGGACCCAATTGCTCAACTGTCACTCCTGCTGCCCCAGTGCAGTGATCAGGCTATTCAAATCCTCCACGCGGATATTTTGAGCCCCTTCTACGATGGTGGGAACTACATCCGTTTGGACACCTTCAACAATCGTTGGTGCTGCTGTTTGCACTCCTTCCACAACAGTTGGAACTACTTCTGTAATCTGGGGTATAGCCGTTTCTACTTTATATCTTAATCATGGCTACCCGAAAGGCGGCAGAGTGGTAAACAAATCCACATGAAGGCGGTTTCTCCAGATTGTTTATTCCAAATTTATTCCCGGGATGGGAATACTTTTACAGAAACCGCATCGCCCGTACCCGCTGTAGACAATAACTTGCTGGACTGTCCTTTCAAGACTTGATTAAGGGATGCCAAGCTATAGTTTTGGATCCTTTTGCCGGTTCGAATACAACAGGTTATGTAGCTGAAAAGCTTGAAAGAAGATGGATTGCTATTGACATTGTCGAACCGTATTTAGAGGCAAGCAAATTTAGATTTGGATAGATGACCAGAATAAGAACAAAAATAAAAAGGCGGAACACGTACAGCTTGTTCCGCCTTTTTATTTCAAAATCCCTCGGCAACATACTCGCCCCAGACTACTCTAAGAGTAGTACATATCTCACCGAGTGTGATGTCATTTTCCACACATTCAATAAATAACGGCATCAGGTTTCCAGGTCCACTTGCGGCAGTCTTCAACTTCTCCAGCAATTCCTCGACCCGTCTAGAATCTCGAGTCTCCCGCAACTTCTGCAGTCTCTCACGCGCTGCCAACTCAATCGCCGGATCGACCTTCAGCCGTTCCAGCGTTAATTCTTCATCAACTCTAAACTGATTCACACCGGCAATCACCTGTTCCCCGCGCTCGATCGCCTGCTGTGCGGAATACGCCGCGTTCTGGATCTCGTTTTGCATATATCCTTTTTCGATGGATTGCAATGCGCCGCCTATGGCATCAATTTTGGCGAGATATTCCTGCGCACCCTTCTCGATTTCGTCGGTGAGATATTCGATCAGGAATGACCCCGCCAGTGGATCCACCGAATCGGCCACGCCTGACTCATAGGCGATGATCTGCTGCGTCCGCAATGCAACGCGAACAGCCTTCTCTGTGGGGAGCCACAGGGCTTCGTCCATCGAATTGGTGTGCAGGGACTGTGTCCCGCCAAGGACCGCGGAAAGAGCCTGTATCGTCACGCGCACCACGTTGTTCTCAGGCTGCTGCGCGGTCAGCGTGGAGCCTGCCGTCTGGGTGTGGAAGCGCAGCTGCCAACTGGAGGGTTTCTGCGCCTTGAAGCGCTCACGCATGATCCGCGCCCATAAACGGCGTGCAGCGCGGAACTTTGCCACTTCTTCGAGAAAGTTGTTGTGGGCGTTGAAGAAGAACGAGATTTGTGGAGCGAAGTCGTCCACCGACAAACCCGCTTTCAATGCAGCTTCGATATATGCGATCCCATTTCCGAGGGTGAAAGCCACCTCCTGCACGGCGGTGGAGCCTGCTTCACGGATGTGGTAGCCCGAGATCGAGATCGTGTTCCAGTTCGGCACTTCCTTCGCGCAGAACTGGAAAATGTCCGTGATCAGGCGCATGGAGGGCGCGGGCGGGAAGATATACGTGCCGCGCGCCACATACTCCTTCAGGATGTCATTCTGGATGGTGCCGCGCAGCTGCTTCATATCCACGCCCTGGCGCTTTGCCACAGCAATGTACATGGCAAGCAGAACACCAGCCGGGGCATTGATGGTCATCGAGGTCGAGACTTTGTCCAGGGGGATCTGGTCGAAGAGCTGCTCCATATCGTGGATGGACGAGATGGAGACACCCACTTTGCCCACCTCTCCCTGGGCGATCGGATCATCCGCGTCGTAGCCGATCTGGGTCGGCAGGTCGAACGCGACGCTTAGGCCAGTCTGTCCGTTTTGGAGGAGATAGCGGTACCGTCTGTTAGAGTCCTCTGCAGTAGAGAAGCCCGCGTACTGGCGCATGGTCCAGAAGCGCGAGCGGTACATGGTCGGCTGGACGCCGCGCGTAAATGGATACTGGCCCGGGAAATTGAGCTTCTCTAAATACATTTCTTCCCAACTCGCTGATTGAGCAGGATGAGTGCTCGTCTCATTCGTATCGAAACCAGCTGTTGGGATCACAATACGCGGCAGCTCGATCCCGGAAGAGGTCTCGAATTGTTCCTTCCGCTCCCTGAATTTATCCAATGATTTCTTGAGGGTAGTCTCTTTCCATTTGTGATATTGTTCCTGAATCGTCATGAATCACTCCACGTTTTCACCACGGAGCCACTCACCTGCCCTGGCGGGCGGTGCCGGGGGGACACGGAGATTGTTTTAAGAGTTTTCTCCGTGACTCCGAGTCTCAGTGGTTGGTCATTTTCTTCAAGTATAAATCCAACTCATCCAAAGGCGTAGGACAAGTGACATGCCCTGGCAGCGAGAAACTTCCTCGATAAAACAGGCTTTTTCGTGTGCTACACTATCCACATGCAAATCTGTTACCTGATTGCCTTTCCCGATTCTGAAGTGAACCCGCGTCAGCCTGCGGAACAGATCAAAGGGTTGAAGGACGCGCCCTACTTCCAGCCAATCGACATCGATCTGATCACGCTGGGCGACGAGACCTTGCTAATCGAGGGATACGCCGTTGCAGTCACGCGCCAGAGATACGATGGACGCGTCCAAATGGTGGAAGCCCGATTTGAGATGCGCGACCCGTTCGCTGCTTCCGTCCTCCCAGACCGGACGAAGATCCAGAGCACGCTGCAAAGCTGCTACATCCCGGAAGTTTTCCGAAGGAACGGCCTTTTCGAGGAATACACGATCCTGCTTGTGCAGGATGCAAAACCAACGCCCGACAAATGGATCGAGAAAAATGCTCTCGCCATCGGCAACTTCATCCGCTCGCAGCGGGAGGTATTCGACCGCGAGGAAGTCAATGAAATCCTGGCATCGCGCACACGTTACTCCACGCACGAGCTCACACTGATCGATTGGGAGAGCGCGATCATTATAGCCCCCAAAGCGGATTTCGATTCCGATATTGCCCTGCTGAAGATCGGCAATTATCAGCTCCTGCGCTACCGCATGCTCGATCGTTCCATCGAGGAGATGCTGGACAGGATCAATGAACGGTTCTTCGAGAAGAAACGTCGCCCCCGTCCCACCCGCGGCCTTGTCCGTCAAATTGCAGAACACAGGCTGGAGGTCATGCTCGATTTCGAGCGCGCCGAACAGAGTCTGCTCCTGATCGGGGATTGGTACACGGCGAAATTGTACGAAACGATCCAGAATCAATTCTACCTGAAGGACTGGAAGGAAAGCCTCCGAACAAAACTGGACAATCTTGAAAACATCGTCAGAACCATGCAGGAGCACTTCTCCCTCTCGTGGGAAACTTTGATGGATCGTTTGCAGCTCCTGGGCTGGGTACTACTTCTCGTCGGTTACCTTTATTTGTATCTCCTGGACGCTGGATGGGTCAAACTTCCCTGACAGACTTTTTTAGAAACGCCCATACAATCATATCCAGTACCTTTACTGGATAAAAAATGTTGACCCATCAATTGGTAAGAAAATTCCTATGGATGGCGCCTCTTTTCCTCTCAACCCTGGCCTGCAATACTATTTCACAACTCATCGGTTCCCAATTCCCTGATACAACCAACCTGCCCGCCCAATCATCATCCAGTTCCCCCGCAGCAAGTGATGCGGCTTGTTCTGCGCTCCTTCCAGATATTCTTCACGCCGCCACATCAAATGGAGATGCAGGCGGTTCATCGGCATTTCTGGACGACGAACAGGATGTCCGCTACCTCGTCGTTTACAATCTCGAAGGGGATGATCTCGGTTCGAGGGATGACCTGCTCGTGCCGGGCGACCTGGAAAACAACCTCGATTCGCGCGCCTCTCATGAGTACATCTGGAATTATTTTGCCTCGCTGATCCCTCCCGAAGAGCGCGCCTTTGTGACCGAGTTTTCGGTCCTGTCCGATGGCCCCAACCACATCCTGGCCGGCGTCAGCCCGACCTATGACAATCCCAATGAATGGACGCTCAAAGTGGACGTTGTGGATGCCGGCGATCCCTACAGTCTCACGTATTCGCTCCTGCATGAGTTCGGTCATTTCCTCACCCTGAATTCATCACAGGTGCCGCCGGACAGTCAGGTATTTTTTAACCCTGAAGATACAGCGCTACGTGAGCAGGCAGTCGCCAGTTGTCCCCGATATTACACCGGAGAGGGCTGCAGCAATTCAGGTTCCTACATGGACGATTTTTACAACAGGTTCTGGAGCAGTTTCTCAGAAGATTGGACCGAAGCCAGCAAAACTGGTGGAGAGGAAATCCAGACTGAACGATTGGACGATTTCTACAACCAGTACAAGGACCAGTTCCTGACCCGCTACGCCGCGATAAGTCCCGAGGAGGATATAGCAGAATCATGGACTTATTTCATTCTTCTACCCAAGCCGGAATCAACTTCGATCACCGATCAAAAGATCCTTTTCTTCTACAACTATCCTGAGCTTGTAGCGCTGCGCGAAGAGACCCTCAACAGGATGTGTGAAGCTTTTCCAAAGCAGTGATCGTAAATTTACTGACTACCTGTCACTTTTCAAATTAGAAATTTTTCCAAATCGTGGGAGAAATGATTTATCATTGACCCATGAGGAAAAACATCGCAATCTATATCGCTCTTTCAGTTTTGGTCTTCACGCTGGCCTGCGCTTTTGTGCAAAACATGATCCTGCCGCCTGACACCCCCATTCCCTCCCCACTTCCTCTTACACCGACACCGACCGCCAGCTTTACGGCAACTCCTGAAATTATCAACACTCCCACCCTGGAAATAAAAAACGGTCCCGAGCCCATTGCCTGTTCAGGCAATAACTGCCTTAATGCCTGTTTGGAACGACTCGATGAAGTGCTGGCCACCGCTCCTTTCGAAGCGGTTGACAATTCGATTTATGAGG
This sequence comes from Anaerolineales bacterium, assembly GCA_035250835.1. Taxonomy (GTDB): domain Bacteria; phylum Chloroflexota; class Anaerolineae; order Anaerolineales; family Villigracilaceae; genus Defluviilinea. The sequence goes on along the minus strand of DATFET010000309.1, from coordinate 4,532 downwards.
AACAGGACGCCGACTTTAATCTTGTCATTTACCAGGTGGATGGCGACCAGATCAAGGATCCGGTCAACCTGTATGTACCACCCGATTACAGGAAATATCAGGAGGATACCGCTGCCCACTTTCGTATCTGGGATTTTTATGCAGCCATTATTCCACCTGAACTCAGAGAGATGGTTGCCGAATTCGTCATTTTTACTGACGGAGGCGGAGGCGATGTCGGCGCCTGGGTAACACAGATGAGCCGCGACCCGAACAAATGGCAGGTGGGATTTGACATCCTCGATTCAGACTACCCGCCTTATCTCGCGGATGCCCTGATCCATGAGACCGGACACATCCTGACGCTCAATACTTCTCAAATGCCATATGAAGATCTTCAGTATTACTCCTACGATGCAGAACAGAACATTTTTCACGGCTGTTCACAGTATGCTGAAGGGAGTACATGCAGTCTGCCGGACTCGTACATAGACCTGTTTTATGAGAGGTTCTGGAAGGATGTGTATGCAGACTGGTCGGAGGTAGAGCAGGAGTCGCTCGAGGCTGAATCCTTCGAAGAATACCTCCAGGTCATGGAGCAGTTCTACGACGATCATGACGAGCTTTACCTCAACAGCTATGCTGCCACGAACATCAGCGAAGATATGGCCGAGAGCTTCTCCTATTTTGTGCTGAATCCCGAACCTACAGGCAATTCGATACCGGAGCAAAAAGTCGCTTTTTATTATGAATTTCCTGAGCTGGTCGAATACCGCCGCCAGATCATCGAAGGTTTATGCTCGTATGCCAATTGAACAGAATCCCAGACGGCCCATTTCAGAATCATACTGGGTGGAACCTGGTCGCTTTCTGGCAGGTGAATACCCGGGTCATTTTAATGACGGGGAGGCACGCAGACGCATCGACTCGCTGATCGAGGCAGGTTTCGATACATTTATCGATCTCACGGAGGAAGGCGAAATCTACCCCTATCAGGATATGCTGAACGAGCAGTCACAAGCCTACGGTTTGAATGTCCAGTATTATCGCTTCCCCATCGGGGATTTTGGACTGCCCTCCAACGAATTGATGAGAACCATTCTGGCTCAGATCGAGGCGAGTCTGAGTGCAGGTCGCAGGATTTACCTCCACTGCTGGGGCGGGATCGGTCGGACCGGCACAACCGTCGGCTGCTACCTGGTGCGTCACGGGTCGAGCGGAGCCGAAGCCTTACGTCAGCTTGCCGAATGGTGGCGGGAGGTCCCCAAGAGCCGCATCCACCCCAACTCCCCGGAGACTCACGAGCAGGCTGCCTTTGTCCATGATTGGGCAGGGCACGAAAAATCCCCGAGCGGTGGAGGCTCATTCGTTTGAAAAACATTAAAGTGTACTCAGGGGAAGACTTGCTGCTTTCAAAAGGCAGTATAATCTTTTACGGAGGTCTTACCGCTTGGAAACCACTCAATCAGATACACGACCACAGCCCGAACCTGTTACCGAACAGCCTGCAAACTGGAAACGCTTCGTTCTGGACATCCTGGAAACCCTGGTTTTGGCTGTCGTTCTTTATTTTGGGATCAATGCCGTTTCCGCCCGCGTACGAGTTGACGGTTTCAGCATGAGACCCACTCTTCAGGACGGGGAATATATCCTTGTCAACAAGCTCGCCTATAAATTTACTGAACCGATACGCGGCGACATCGTTGTATTTGTCTTCCCTATCAATCCAGCCGAGGATTTAATCAAGCGCATCATTGGCATTCCTGGGGATACCATTACCATTCAGGATGGCGTGCTCACTGTCAATGGAGTGGTCGTGGATGAGCCATACATCAACGCGCCGCCCGCATACAACGGTACCTGGCAGGTCCCCGAAGGTCAGCTCTTCGTTCTGGGCGACAATCGCAACGACTCGCGAGACTCGCATCAATGGGGTTTGCTGCCCATTGAGAACGTCATCGGCAGGGCGGTCCTGATCTATTGGCCGCCTGAAGAATGGAAGGTAATTCGCCATATCAACCAGACAGGCATTCCGCAAGCCTCCCTGCCGGAGGCGTGGAGCGTTCGATGAAGGAAAGTCCGGCGTTCGCCAATCCATTATCCCCCTTCCCATGCAGTGAATGCGCTGCGGGTGTCATGCACCTTCGGCACATCACCTATTTCACCTGGCTGGGCGAGGAACTGATTACCGTTCCCAACTTCCCTGCCTGGGTGTGCGATATGTGCGGGAGACGGGAATATGATGAGCGCGCGATTTCCTGGCTGAGCATGCTCCTGGACCCGAATGCGGGCAAACCCACCCGCCGCGTCAAACGGACGCCTCCGCCGGGCACGACCAAACCGAACATTTCTCACCCCTCATTCGACTGACCCACACGGACGCGTTCAAGGCAGTACCATGGACTCCTCACCAAGAACCTACCGCTTCCTCCCTGCTGACATATACACGTCAGGATATCGAGTCGTGGGAAAGATCATGGTTTCGACGCATGGCCTCATGGGGATCCTGAATGACAATACCAAATCACACCTCGAAATTCACGATGCCCGGCTCGCCCGCATCCACATGCCTACAAAACTGGTGGACCACTTCGAAGTGGTCCGTTTAATTAAATCGCAGTTGTTTGCAGTCTGCGCTGCCCGCCGCGAAGACCTGGGACCGACCGGAGTCCAGCGCGGCGGCTACACCAGTATTTCCGTATTGCCTGCCCGCCTGACCACGCATGTCTATGAACTGGAGGGGAAACTGGAAATGGCAGGGCGGTTCGACTTCGCCATCATGATCGCGGATAAGGCCCGAAATTTCATCCCGCTCTATGAAGCGGTTCTTACAGCCATTTTGATCCCAAATCTCAAGATGGAGAGTCCTGCCATTCTCTTCAATCGGGAAAAAGTGGACCTGGTTGCCCTCCTGGGTCAGCGCGTAAAGGAAGACAAATAGCACCAAATGCTTGACCCCAGGCAGGTGCAATGATAAAATCCGCCCGCTTTGATGTGGGCGGCTTCGCGCCGCCATATATCACATTGCTGACATGAGTCAGCGATGCCCTATGCCCCCATCGTCTAGTGGACTAGGACGCAGCCCTTTCAAGGCTACGACCGGGGTTCGAATCCCCGTGGGGGCACTGAGGTAAACCGCGGTGAAAGATCTATCATGGTTGAATGGAGTAAATGACTATGACAGTTTTCACCCCTTCAAAGATTAACCCGCACGATGATACAATGCCCGATCTCGCCGAGTTTATGACCACCCAGGAAGCAGCGGAGAAATTAGGATTTCACGTCAAATCAATTCCCAAGATGGTTAGGGATAATGTTCTCGAAGGTGTACGCTTTGGGCGTGCTTGGCTGGTCTCTCGAAAGTCTGTTGATGAATATATCAAAAAGACAAAAGGAATGAGTAGGCGGGATCCCAGGCGCAAGGTATCCAAATAAAACGCTCTTCATTTTGATGGGCGTTTTTTCTTTGCAAGTTACTTCCTACTGTGGTAATATTACTTGGTAATATTACTTTGGTAGGAAGTAACTTGCACTTTAAGAACATAATAACCGTTCATTGTGCAACTGTGTGATGAGCACAGCCAGTAATGACACGGCAATCGTTTTTGTAACCAGGGGGAAAAGCGGAATGGCTCAGGGTGCTAACCCGAAGCCATTCCTAAACTATCAAACGCGTTGGGCGCGTTCAACAGTCTGAAGCCGGATTATACACGCCCGCGCGCTGTTCATCGTGGGCGTTTTTTGTTTTGGTGACAAGAACTCCCACGGAATTAATAACCGTTAGGAGATAACTATGTCATCACAGAATACAAACCCATTGAAAGAATTTGCAAGATTGGTGCCTCGCTTGACAAAGTCCGAAACCGATGATCTCTTGCTTTATCTGAAGACCATACTGGCTATACGTAGAGCGTACCGCGGCAAATCTAAACCGCCATCCCCAGAGCAATGGGAACGCTTACCATATTGGGCAAAGTGGATGATCTTCTGCAAAGCGATCTGGTGGTCCACATTGGCTGATATTCATGGCAAATTCAGCCGAGCGAAAATTACTTGAATGCTTGGCCCCGAGCTACAAAGGCTTCTATTGCCCCTGGGACGCCCTAATAAGCCGATTTCTGGTATTGGCTATTAAAACAAAAAGCCTGTAGGACCTGTTTCAGGGCTTCAAGTGTGCAAATCTCAGGAGGATGATTATGGCACGGAAAAAAGATCGTCTGAAAGTTGATTTGGAAGTGGTTTATGTTCCTATGCCAGAAAATCATGTGGCCGCCTGGCGCGCTGGCGTAACATTACTACTGAAATTCATTAGAGGTCAGCAAGTGCTCCGGGTTCCAGGTGAAGAATTTGATAGTTTGAGTTCCGATCAGGATTTGGGAGATCTAAAGCATGAGTAAAATGGGTCAACCTGCTGAACACAAAAAGCCAGGACGCAAACCAAGAGATTTCAGCACTGAATTTACAGTCGAATTTGTCCCAGTTTCAGAAGCTGAAGTTCCAGCATGGCGCGCTGGTCTACGTTTTTTGTTGGGCCTGTTGCATGAGATAAAGGA
>DATFET010000293.1:0-4616 GCA_035250835.1 Anaerolineales bacterium | reverse complement strand
AGGCTGGATCCCCGGAAAAGGCTCACGCATCGGCGAGTACTCCCTTTTCCAGGGACTTGAGTTTAGCTCGACACCGTCAAACTCCCCTGCCTGGCCGCTGCCTTTTTATATCGACAGCATACCCGTCTATAGTGCACCTGGCTTCAACGCACCACCCACTGACAAAGTCCTTTACCCCTATATAAATATTGTCCAGATTTATGATACCCAAAATATAGATGGTGTGGACTGGAATATGATCGGGCACGGTCAATGGGTGGAGGCGCGCTTATTGGCAGCGGTCAGACCGAACACGACTCCACCCGAAGGCGTGACCAACGGCCGCTGGATCGATGTCGATCTTGCAGAACAGACATTAGCCGTTTACGACAACCATCAGCTGGTGTTCGCCACAGTCATCGCCAGCGGATTGGAACCGTTCTATACCCGCCCAGGCTTGTTCCAGATCTATCAGAAAAAAGAAACCGAGACAATGCGGAACAACGATCCGACAGATTATTATTATCTCGATAATGTTCCGTGGACAATGTATTTCGATAAAGCCCGCGCTTTGCATGGCGCGTACTGGCGAACGCGGTTTGGCTATCCTCAGTCGCACGGATGTGTCAATCTGTCCGTTGGAGATGCGCACTGGCTTTACAACTGGGCTCATGAAGGCGACTATGTTCACGTCCACGATCCAACGGGACTAACTCCAACGGACCCGGCACTTTATCCTGACTGGGCGTATTGACTCTTGTTAACGCACATGGTAAACTACTGCCCGCTTGCCAAGAATAACTGGTCCCGTGGTGTAGCGGCCTAACATGCGGCCCTGTCAAGGCCGAGATCGCGGGTTCGAATCCCGTCGGGACCGCAAAGGAAGACAACTTGATGAAATTTCATCAAGTTGTTTTATTTTGCGCCTGTAAAGACCTAGCCAGTTCCCTTACCTTAGGCTTCATACATCGATTATCAATAATCTATCCTCGCAAGAATCTTCATGCTCGGTAATAGATCTATGGATTCAGCATCCATTCGGCTGCAGAACGAATGCTCACAGGGACGCCCTCAATTTCAAAATCTTTCCCATTGGCATCCGTCAAAATTAGAGCGCCTTTTGGCTTCACGAGCTGAATGGCATCCTGCAATGCCCGCACCTCCCTCTCGCGTGTAGCAACATTGTTCAGGTTTTGAGTGACTTGGATGAGCTGGCGTGTTTCAGGCAGGTAAAAATCTACTTCATATCCACCAGGTGATGAGAAATAATAGATATCCTGTGTAGTCCGCCGAACTGTCAGGAATACCAGGTTTTTCAAAAGCTTGCCCGTGTTCGGCGAGAAGCCAAAACCAACTTTATTCACAAGCCCAGTATCAATGCAATAGATCTTTTTCGGTGCGATTTGCTGACGCTTCACGGAATAATCATACACATGCAAGGTAAACACCAGCCAACTATTTTCCATATAGCTGATATAGTTCTTGATCGTATTGACGCTGCCCAGTCGAAACTGATCTTTGAGTTTATTGAACGAGATCAAGCTGGTTGGATTGCTGATTAAATAAAACGCCAATCCACGAATCGCCGTCACATCATCCAGCCGATACCGCGTCGCAATGTCACGGTATAAAACATCATCATACAAGGTTCTCAGCAATGGCAATCCTGGATATTTCAACACGTCTGGAATGCCACCAGACTCCAAGTAGGCTTGCAGTGAACTCTGCAGTCGTGCACGTTGCACAGTTGTCATACGATTAACATCTGGAATTTCCTCCCTGCGAAATTCCAGGTATTCCTTGAAGGAAAAAGGAAAGAGCTCGACTGGGACATATCGGCCTGTCAAGCGGCTCCCCAATTCCCGACTCAGCAGGGATGCATTGGAGCCCGTAATGTAGAACTTAAATCCCATGTCCATGAAACGCCGGACAAAGTGTTCCCAGCCGGTGATGTTTTGCACTTCATCAATAATGAAAATTTTTCGTTCCCCGAAAATCTCTATCAAAATCTGATATAGATCGTTGGCATCGTCCGCCTCAAAACCCAAAAATCTGTCATCCTCAAAGTTGACATAGTAGAATTGGTCTGACCCGAGCCTGTGAGCCATTTGAGCCAAGAGTGTGGATTTTCCGGCTCGGCGAAGTCCTGAGACGATCACCGCATGAGGCACATTCCTCGCGGATTCCACCTGGGAAAGTTGGGTGCGAACAATGCCAGTGTCTAAGTTCCAGAAAAACTCAAACTGTTCCAGAACCATGCTTTTAATTTGATCTTTTGTCCAGCGAGATGCCCAGTGGTTTTCATTCATACTGAAATAATATCGTAAAAAGATTTCAGTGTCAATGAAAACTTTTCAGGGCGATAGATAATGAGCCATTCGCAGTAATAATCAACTTGGGTAAGGAGGATGTTCAGGAAATTCTGTTGATGGTTTACCACCTGCGCAGATACCGTGCGTTCCTGCTTCATCGCTTCGAATAGAAACACTATTACGATACGCAATGAACAAACGTGCTAGGTTGGAACTTGGCATGTTGATTTTCACCGAATGGTCTTGAGACGTCAATCAGGAAGAAACATAAAACACCTCCCAAATGCGCTAGCTCCAGGGGGTTAAGTCTTCAGTTAACGAGCCAAACCACTGACTGCAATTCTCCTCATTCCACGCAGAAGGGACGGGCGTGGTCACTCTGCATAAGACAACCAGCTCTGGAAATGCATGCCGATAGAAGGATTTTGGCGCAGATCCACTCTCGCTGATCGTCCTTCTGTGGTTGACTCTCCTTCTGTGTCCAGTGCCAGCCACAGATCGATTCGGCTGGCGTTTAGCAGAATTTGCTTGATGGGCTGGGAAAGCAATATGTTCCGCATTAGAGCGAAATTCTGATGATATGATGGCATAATTGGTGGTATGAAAGCCTATTCAACAGATCTGCGAGAACGAGTGATTGAGAGTGTCGAAAGCGGCGAATGTAATATACCGGAAGCCGCACGCCGATATAAAGTCAGTGAACCCTCGATTGAGCGCTGGGTCGCGCGGTCTCGAAAAAGTGGCAGGTGTGCCCCGCTGCCCCGCCCCTCTACTACTGCCCGGCTCGGTCAAGGGTAGGGTGTTTTATGGCTATCTCGAACAAGGTGTCGTTCTAGGGCGATTGCATCTAATTTGCGGTTGCCAGGACATTGAGCAGGTAGTCTTGGTTCCAGGCGGCTTGGAGTTGCTTGGCATGGATGCCGCCTTTGGCAGTTTTCTCGTGCTTGAGCAAGTTGAGGGCAATATGGCGTAGGACAGCAAAGTTTTCGGGCGCCTGGTCTTTGCGAATGCGGCTGTGATCTTCGTTGAGGGCGACATCCAAGACCCAATGCAGATCATTTTCAATAGACCAGTGCTTGCGAACAATGTGCAGCAGGCGGTCTGCCTGGCTGGGCAAACTGGAGATATAAAAGCGCACCCGCTTGGTTGACTTGCCTTTGATGATCCTTGTACTCACCACTATCGCAATACTTTTGAGTCCAGCCCAATCCTGCCTGCCACGCAGGAGGTTCAAATATTCAGGATTAGAAGTGCTCCAACATTCCCGCACTTCTATGCGACCGTGATCTTTATGGGCGGTTTTGGCATAGTCCAACGAAGCGTATTTGAAGTTCTGGGCTTGCTCCACCGCAAATAGCACCGAAATGTCTTCATACAAGTGTCCCTGGTTCTCTTTGACGCTCAAGACCTACTCGGCTTCGGCATCGATAATCGTTTTGGCGATATTGGTTTGAGTTCCCCTGGCATCAATCGTCACAATACAGCCAGCCAGGGAGAGAATCTTGAGTAATTCCGGGATGGCCGTGATTTCATTCGACTTTTCATCGACCTTGCACTGCCCTGGAACCAGCTCATTTTCCTCAGCCCAGGCACTCACCATGTAAATCGCTCGTTTTCCTAGCACGTTATCTTTTGAGCCGCGCAGCTGCTTACCATCAATATTGATGATTTGTCCTTGAATAATGTCATTCACAGCCCAGACCCATTCATGAAACGCCAATTGAAACTCTTGGGCGTTAATTCTTGCGAACACCCGCCCAAAGGTGTCATGCGAGGGGATCCCATTCGGCAACTCCAAAAAGGTCTTCAGCCAGGACAACTTACTGTTCCCAAAATTCTCAATATCTGTCCAGCCTTCAGCTCCGCAGATCACCGCACAAATCGCAATCGCAATCATATCCAACCATTTGTGTTCTTTCGTTCGATCCATCCGCGGATCGCTGACCTTGCTAAAATGCTCTTCGATCGCTTCCAAGGGCTTTTGCCGCATCGCTACCTCCACAGGTACCATTTTTACCTCATTTCACACGCATTTTAGATGCGATTGCCCTAGGTGTCGTTCCTACGCTTCAACCCGCTGCTATTTTGTTCAGGGACAATCTCTCTGCTCACCAGGTGGCTGGCTTGGAAGAGTTGATCCGTTCGCATAGCGCTCACTGGATCTATCTGCCACCCTCCTCGCCTGACTTCCACCCGATTGAATTAGCCGGGTCGAAGGTCAAGTCCCTCCTGCGCCGCCTCAAGGCCAGGACCTTGCCAGATTTGATCCAGGCGCTCAGACAGGCTTTGCTTGCCATTACGCCGCAAGATATTCAGGCTTGGTTT
>DATFET010000283.1:0-6216 GCA_035250835.1 Anaerolineales bacterium | reverse complement strand
TGGCAACACCGATTGTTGTTGGCCTGGCGATCCTTGCAGTCATTTTTCTGGTCATCCTGGTGCTGGCGAACCACAGAATGAGATCGACGCTGCTGGTACCGGTCACCGAAGAGCTGGCAGCATAACCTGAAAACTCTCATGGTAAGATACCTCCATGACCATCTCGCTTCCAACGTTCATTGCGCGTGAGGGTGACCTGGCCCAGCTCGTCGGACTGCGTCACAAGCACTTTATATTCACGCTCAAGACCGGTGGAAAATACGAAACGCATCGCGGCATTCTCCAGCATGACGATCTGATCGGCAAACCGTGGGGCACGCAGGTCTTCAGTCATATCGGCGCGCCTTTTTTTCTGCTGCAGCCGTCGCTGGGCGACCTGCTCGTCGACCTGCCGCGCACCACGCAGATCCTCTATCCCAAGGACATCGGTTATATCTTTGTGACGATGGGGATCGGTCCCGGTCGGAAGGTGCTGGAGGCGGGAACCGGCTCCGGCTCGATGACGACCGCCCTCGCCTACGCGGTCGGGTCAGAGGGACAGGTTGTTTCCTATGAGGTCAAGCCAGATGTACAGAACCTTGCCCGCAAGAACCTGACCCGCTTTGGACTCGAGTCACGCGTCGACTTCAAACTGCGCGACATCGCCGATGGCTTCGACGAGACCGACGCCGACTGCTTCTTCCTGGATGTGCCCAACCCGTACGATTACACCACCCAGGTACGGAATGCCCTCAAGCCCGGCGGATTTCTATGCTGTCTCATCCCCACCTTTAACCAAGTGGAAAAAACGCTGGTCGCGCTGCGGCAGACCCGTTTCGCTTTCATCGAAGTTTGTGAGCTGTTGTTGAGGTTCTATCAGGCGGAGCCGAACCGCATCCGCCCCACCGATCGCATGGTCGCCCATACCGGCTTTTTGATGTTCGCTCGTAAGATCGAGCCAGGGGACGATCCACGCGGCGTGGAATTGTCGGAAGAAATAAGATAGATCAGCCTTGTGCAGGGACGATTAAGAATATCTATGCGCCGCATGTTCCGACGCCACATCCGCAAGACACTCGACCAGAACGTCCCTCCTGTTTTGCAGGAGGCGAACTTCGCCTTCGACAAGGGTGAATACGGACGAGCTGCTGAACTGTTCGAGACTATCGCTCAAACCGCAGACGCGCGCGGCGGACCTCGCGCCCCGACTTTCCACCTACAGGCGGGACGCGCCCGCATTCTGGCCGGGCAGACCCAGATTGGAATCCCTTCGCTCAAACGCGGGCTTGAACTCCTCGCTCAGCGCGGACAACTGCAGAAACTGTATCAGTCTGGAGAGTGGGTGATCGCCGATTTGAATGCCCGCGGTCTGGAGTCTGAAGCCGCAGAGATGGACTCCTGGCTGCGAAAGCTGGCTCCTCCCCTGCCTTCCTTTGAAGCGCAGAAACCTTCAACAGGAAGAGTTGATCTTCCAACACATTGCCCTGCGTGCGGGGCATCGGTGAGACCGGACGAAGTGGAATGGCTGGATGAGGTCACTGCCGAGTGCGCCTATTGCGGAAGCCCGCTGAAATGAAACTTACGGAAAAATACATCTCCCTGCGATTAACCGAAGCCCTTGAATCCGCCGAGCCCTCCTCGGATGGTTACTCAGAGGTCGATCTGAGCGATGAGATTCGACTCAAGTGCGCGGCTGTCCTGATCCCGCTGGTGTGGCAGGACGAGGAATGGCACCTGCTCTTCACGCGCCGCACGGACCGGGTCGAGTCGCATAAGGGCCAGGTCTCCTTCCCCGGCGGCGCCTGCGATGAGGGCGAGACCACGCCGGAGCAAACCGCGCTGCGTGAAGCTGAGGAGGAGATCGGACTGAATCCCAACGAGATCAAAGTATTGGGAAGACTCACCAATATGATCACCATCACATACTACCGTGTCACGCCCGTGGTGGGTGTGATCAAATGGCCGGCCGTCTTTCGAGTCGGAGAGCATGAGGTGGCGCGCATCTTCACCATTCCCCTGGCGTGGCTGGCAGACCCTTCCAACCGCTGGCAGTTCGACCGCCCCGCTACGGACCGCAGCCTCATCGCCTACCATCCTTACGATGGGGAATTACTCTGGGGCGCCACGGCAAGAATTACTGTAGATTTTTTGAAAGTGCTGGGGCTTTGATCTGTCATTGCGAGGAGGGGCGCCAAACGCGCCACGACGCGGCAATCTCATCACGTAGGGCGAGATTGCTTCGCTCATTTTATTCGCTTGCAACACTTGCACTGGCACGAATTGCTATGAATTGCTAAGCAATTCAAAATCGAAGTGCAGGTGTGACGTGCTCGATAAAAAAACTCCCCGACCTTGAAATCGGGGGGTTTTCTATTGACGAGAGAATTACTCTTCGCCTTCGTCTTCCTTCTTGCCGCGCTCCACAGAGAGCTCGGGCTCGGCTTCGGCTGGCGCAGCGCCTTCCACAGCGGGGACGGCCTCAGCTTCCTCTTCCACCTTGGCGAAGGTTGCAACCGCAACCATCGTGTCGGGGTCATTGAGGATGCGGACCTTGTCGGACACCTGCAATTCCCGCACGCGGATGCCTTCTCCTGGCCGCGAGAGCACGGAAATATCCACAACGATGCGCTCGGGCAGATCGGTCGGGAGACATTCCACTTCGAGCTCCTCGAGGTTCTTCACCAGCACCGCATTGTAATCCTTGACCGCGGTCGAGACGCCCACAAAATGGACGTTCACCGATGTGCGGAGCTTCTCATCCAGCGTGACCGCCAGGAAGTCTATGTGCAGCAGACGGTTCTTGATGTAATCACGCTGCTTCTCACGAACCAGCGCAGGATACTCCATACCATCCACATTGATGGTTACCAGGCTGGAAGCGGTGAGCTTACCCAAGGCCAGGCTGGCAGAGTGCGCATCCAGGTTGATGTTGAGCGGCTCAGTGTGGCGGCCATAGATCACCGCGGGCAGTTTGCCTTCGCGGCGCAATGCCTTCACCTGCTTGCCGACTACATCCCGCCTGGTTGCATTTATAACGACTTTCTCCATCTTTACTCCTCGAGCGCCTCTCACCCATGATCGCACGGGTTACCTTCGCTCTATGAATAGAATTTCTGTAGTGACGGTGATTGACGTCCTGAAAAATGACTGACTCCAGCGTAGTGCATTGCGAAATCAGTACTACATTCTCAAAAAATTTTATTGCGCCTGAACAGCATCAAGCCGAGTAACAGCGAAATGCTGGCAAACAAACCTGCGACCAGGCCGGCGATCATCGATGTGCGTGTGTCCATCAGTGTGGTTACATCGCCATGCACATTCCTGCTGACCAGAAGGACCGTTCGGGACCGATCCATGCTGACGTCGTTCCCGATCACTACACCTGCCAGGCTGTACTGGGCATTGGCATTCTGGGCGATGACCGCGCCGGTGTATCCGCTGACAGACGCCCTCTCTGCCTGGACAGCTCCGATCAAGGATCTCTGCGAAACGACGTCCGCCGCTTTGACTTCTCCAATTGCAGATCGGTCGACACTGACCTGACTGGCATCCAAATCTGCTGCCGCGCTCCGATCCATTTCGACTTCTTCTGCAGTGATCTTTTCCGCGGCTGCCTGGGACATCCGCACCAACTTTGCCTGGACGTTTCCCACTTGAGATTGTGACACATTCGTTACCTGCGGTTCATCATATTCAGGGGGATTATTCGTTTCGTTCATTTTGTTCCTGCCGATCGTTTCTAGCCACTGACGTGAAAGCCGTCCCGCACTTCGCGGGACGGAGGATTAAAGCGCTCTGGATTTTACCACAGATATACACCCGCGCTGATATCATGTCCGAAGGGTAGCGGAAGTCTGAGCACTTTTTGCGAAGACTGTAGCCGAAGCGCGGATTCACACGGAACAAACATTTCACATGTTATCTCTCAGCTATCTTCCGGCAGGATCTCACCAAGAGGCGCCTCGAGCAAAAATCCAAAGGTATAATCCCCCCATCTCCTTACAGGAAATAGGATGCGCCGCTATTTACTTTTCACCGTTTTCATCTCAGGCATGACCACTCTGGCTGCAGAACTGGCTGCTGGCCGCCTGATCGGCAACGTCTTTGGCACCAGCAACATCGTCTGGGCAAGCATCATCGGGTTGATCCTGATCTATCTCACAGTGGGATATTTTGTCGGCGGCAAATGGGCGGACGCGAATCCCACGCCCGGGGCGATGTACCGTGTCCTGGCGTGGGGCGCGTTCACGCTGGGACTCGTCCCGTATATCGCGGGTCCGGTTCTCAGGTCCGCGGCGACCGCTTTCGAGGTGCTGCAGGTCGGCGTCCTGGGTGCTTCCTTCATCGCGGTGCTGATCCTGTTCAGTGTGCCGATCACCCTGCTCGGCACAGTCTCACCGTTTGCGGTCCGCCTGTCCATGGACGATACCGCGCACGCCGGGCAAATCTCCGGGCGGATCTACGCCACGTCCACGCTGGGATCGTTTATCGGGACGTTCCTTCCCGTGCTGGTGACCATACCCGCCATTGGCACGACGCGGACGTTTTTACTGTTCAGCCTGATCCTGCTGTTCGTTGCCCTGGCCGGGCTCAGTAAATTTGTCAGCCGGCGCGCGATGCTCAAGCTGTTGTGGATGCCGGCTGTCGTCGTCATCGCCGCGCTGCTGTCAGCAGGTCAATCGCTCAAGAACAACACCGGTCAAATCTACGAGACCGAGTCGGCATACAATTACATCCAGGTGGCGGAGCAGAACGGATTCACAGTGTTGAAACTAAACGAAGGACAGGGGATTCACTCGATCTATCATCCCGACATCCTGCAATACAACGGTCCCTGGGATCAGTTTCTGGCAGGTCCGTATTTCCATGCAAACAAGAAACCCTCGGACATCCAACGCGTCGCCATCGTGGGACTGGCGGCCGGTACGACCGCCCGCCAGATGACCGCTGTGTATGGGAATATTCCTATCGACGGATTTGAGCTCGACCCAAAGATCGTGGAGGTGGGACAGAAATATTTTGGCATGACGATGCCAAACCTGAACATTCATACCGGCGATGGGCGTCTTGGGCTGGAACAAAGTCCATACAAATACGATATCATCGCCGTGGATGCTTACCGCCCTCCCTACATCCCTGCCCATATGACGACACAGGAATTCTTCGAGATCGCCGCCTCGCACCTGACCGAGGATGGTGTGCTGGTAATCAACTCTGCCAGCGTCCCCGGCGACCGCCGCCTGATCAACGGTCTCGCCACTACAATGGGCACGATCTTTCCATCCATCTACACGGTGGATATTCCCGGTTCCCTGAACACTATGATCGTTGCCACGAAACAACCCACCCAGCCTGAAAATTTCGCCATCAACTTACTTGCGCTATCGCAGGATCCAACTGTGCATCCGCTGCTGATCTCCACCATGCAGACGACATTTGCCAATATGAAACCCGGTTACGAGACGACAACCGTTTTTACCGACGACCACGCGCCCATCGAGTGGATCGTGAACGACATGGTGATACGGTTCATCCTGCGCGGCGGGGCGCAATATTTACAATAAACCATGAAGCTGTCCATTCTCTCCTGGCTCGTCACCCTCATCATCCCTTTTGGGCTGATCGGGCTTGCCCTGCGCGTGCTGCTGACGCCGTTCTTCTACACGGTCGAATACAGCATGCCGTATTTCCCACCAGATGAATACGGCTTTACACAAGAGGACCGTTTGCATTGGGCGCCGTATGCTGTCAATTATCTCATCAACAACGCCGACATTTCGTACCTCGGCGATCTGACATTCGACGACGGAACACCTCTGTACAACGAGCGCGAGCTGAGTCACATGCAGGATGTCAAGCGCGTAACTCAGGGCGCGCTGAGAGTCTGGTACCTGTCGCTGGCAATGTTGGCGATGCTGGGAGTCTGGGCCTGGTTCGGGGGCTGGTGGCAGCACTATCTTCTCGGGTTGAAGCGGGGCGGCTGGCTGATGGTGGGACTCGCCGTCACGATCGGAGTGATCGTCCTTGTGGGCATGGTCCTCAACCCGAATATCTTCTGGAATTTCTTCGCCGGCTTCCACAGCCTGTTCTTCGAAGGTGACTCCTGGCTGTTCCTGTTCTCGGATACGCTCATCCGCCTGTTCCCGATTAGATTCTGGCAGGACGCCTTCCTGCTGGCGGCAGTCATTGCTCTGGGCGGAGGTCTCGCACTGGCGCTGGGGATAAAACCAAAGTTGT
>DATFET010000270.1:0-10195 GCA_035250835.1 Anaerolineales bacterium | reverse complement strand
TCTTCAACCCAAATAACTCTTCGAGCCAGACCCCGAAGATCAGGTTAACCAGCTCATTTGCGGCACTCGCCCACAAGGCGATGGATAACCCTGCCAGGGCAGGGAGATTTGTCAGCACAGTTCGAACGTTTTTTAGCGACTCGCTGGCCGTCTTGCGCGCCGCGTGATCATCGCGGGGAATCATCCACGAAAAAATCCCGACCATGCCGAGTCCCAATACCGCCAGGACAGGGAACGGAGCATCCCATCCGTAGGTGCCGATCAGGTATCCCATCAGTGGGACCCCGAGAATAAACGACAGCGACCAGCCTACTTCTGTGACCGCGAGCGCAGTGCCGCGTCTCTCATAGGGGACGCGGTCGCCAATGTAAGCCTGCATGGATGGGTCAAATAGAAATTTACCGAGAACAGTAAGCAGCAAGGCAATACTAAATGTATTAAAGCTGGGCTGGATGGCAACTAAAGCCATCCCAACTGTGAACAGGATAATCCCCGCCAGCATCCCGAACCTGCGACCGCGTCCATCGGCAATAGAGCCGAAGACCGGAGCGAAGATTCCGACAAATGAGCGCGCTGTGACCACAAAGGACAGGGTGGTGATGTCCACGCCCAGGCCGCGCCCAAATACCGCTAAAAATGGATAGACCATCCTGTGCATCGTGTTCAGGATGGTGCGCACAAACATGAAAATGATGAGTTGATAACGGATACGCATATTGATAAAGAGTAGGCAAGAATACCATAAAAGGCGAGGGCAAATGGTTCAACGCCCACATTCACTGTATTCTTTTATACTTGGTGCATGACTGAACAACCTCCCGCCAGCATTGCCCTGGAAAAACTGAATATTCCACACCGAATCTTTTATCATGAGACACCTGTTGCATCCCTTGAGCAAGCCGCCTCAGAGCGGGGTCAGCGACCCGAACAAGTTGTGCGCACTATCCTCTTTCAGGTGCGACCGCAGGAGTTCGTGATGGTCCTGGTGGCAGGACCTGCCCAGGTGGATTGGAGAAAGCTCCGCCAGCTTGTGAAAAGATCACGTGTGCGGATGGCAACTGAAGAAGAGGTGCTGGAGGTGACGGGATACAGAATCGGGACCGTGAGTCCGTTTGGTTTAAAGAATCAGGTCAGGGTTCTGATCGACGCGAGTGTGCTGGCAGAGGAGCAGGTCTCGCTCGGGTCCGGAGTCCGCAACACCGCCATCATCATGAAAGGTACAGATGTCCCGCGTGCCCTGGGAAACCCGCAGATCGTTTCACTCTTATGATCATCTTGAGTAACTGCACACTGAAGCATTCATTGACACAGGCTTAAGGCAGCTCTCTGTGGAGGGTCGTTTTTTCTTATTCCCCCGTAATACTGCTATTTCACCCTCTTCACTACATATTTTTGCAGAGCGGCTGCGGCCTGGTCATACAGCTGGTTGGCTGCATCGCTGGCAGAAGTGATGACGAACTCTTCCCTCTCATAGCGGTTCGCATATCGAATCAGGGCATCGAGAACCTGCAATCTGTCCGGAAGACTGAAACCGTCGAGGGGTTTTGAATCCTGGATTCGCTTGCGCCAGGCCCCTGGTTTTCCATAGGCTGCCTGAGGATGTTCGATCTGGCCGAATTTGGTATTTCGATGGGCGAAAACCACCCCTCCTTTGATGAGATCTTCCGGCCAGGTTCGATTTCTTAACTGTATTGCAATCGTTTTCGAGACCTCATCCTTTTGATGAAGCCATTGTTCATCAGGGCTCTTCTCATAGGATTTCCTCCTGCCATTCCAGTAAACGGAAGACCAGACTCGGTTCTGCTTGTGGATGGCTCCATTCCAGTACTTCACTTCAAAAATCCATATGCCATTGGGGCCCAGCAGCAGCACATCGGTATCTGATCTTACTTTTGTCGAAGTCAAAAGTCCCCATACGGCAATAAAACTATCGTCCAGGAAGGCAAGAGACTTCAGAAAATCGATTTCGCCTCTTTGTCCACCCTTTTGAATCACATAGCTTTTAGGTCTCAATAAACTCCACCACTCCTTTTCGATATCCAATGGCGGCGCATCGCTGGGACGAGGGACGCCAGCAACCCCGAAATTACGAACCAGAACCAGGCTTAAAACGATCCCTGGGATCACCAGCATGCAGAAAGATGCGAACAGCGGCGGCCTGAGCTCCGGCAGGTAGGTAACTCCGGCGCAAAACAAAACAAATGCCGGGAGCAGTGCCATGAGAAGGATAGCGGTTATCCTCTTTGTCCGCTCATACCTGATCCTGGCCGGCTGCGTCTCACGATTTTGCGCCACTTGGATGGCGCGCTTCCAGTCGTATTTGAGGCGCGTTTCCAGAGATTGAACTGCCTGAAATCCGGCGTGTATATCGACCCAGTTTTTTTCGATGATGCGCATATGAGCTTAACCCCGGGCTTTCGGCCAGTCCTACATGCCGGAAATGCCCGGAAAATTTTGTGATCTACTGATTATAATAATCACACCACGGAAGACAAGTGATGAAATCCCTGCGCCTCCTGCTCGTCCTATACCTGGTCCTGGCTGCCTGTGCATCCCTGGTTCAGACCGCGCGTGCACAGGACGATCAGCCGCTCGCCCTGGTGATGACCGCCGAGGGTCCTATTATGCCGCCCATGCTGGAGTACATCCGCCGCGGGGTGGAAGTCGCAGACCGGCGCGGGGCTGAAGTCTTGATCATCGAGCTCAACACGCCGGGCGGCAGCCTGGAGACCATGATTTCCATCATCCAGGAGATCCGCGCCAGCAATGTGCCTGTAGTCGTCTACGTGGCGCCCAGGAACGCCATGGCAGGCAGCGCCGGCGCGATGATTACCATGGCAGGTCATGCCTCCGCCATGGCCCCGGAAACATCCATTGGCGCATCCAGCCCGATCAGCAGCTCGGGTGAAAACCTGACCAGCACCGCAGAGGAAAAAGCCAAGGAAATTTCGAAGGCTTCGATCCGTGAGTTTGTCGCTCCGCGCGGCGAGGATGCGCTCACCCTTGCCGAAGCCATGATCGACGAGGCAAAGGCAGCGACCGCCACTGAAGCGCTCGAGGCCGGGCTGATCGATTTTGTCGTGGATAACGTCGACGACCTGCTCGAGGCTTTGGATGGATTCACCGTCCAGATGAAGGACGGTCCGCGCACACTCAGCACAGACAGCGCACAAACTGCCTCCATCCGCATGAGCTTTATCGAACAGTTTTTGCTCTTCCTGACCAACCCAAACATCGCTTTTCTGCTGCTCGCCATCGGAGTGCAGTCCGTGCTCATCGAAATCTCCAGCCCCGGTGGCTGGGTGGCCGGATTCATCGGCGTGGTGCTGCTCACGCTCGCAATCTACGGAATGGGCGTGCTGCCGGTCAACTGGTTTGGGCTCATCTTTCTATTGGTCGCGTTTGTTCTGTTCATCCTGGATATCAAAGCGCCTACTCACGGCGCGTTGACGGCTGCTGGCGTCGCGTCGTTCATTATTGGCGCGCTGGTGTTGTTTAATTCGCCGGGCACACCGCAATTCCAACGCGTATCTGTCCCACTTGTGGTGGGTGCCGGGGTGGTGATCGGACTATTCTTCCTCGGCATCCTGATGTTCGCTTTGCGGGCATTGCGCGTACCGCACAGCATGGGGATGGAAGCCCTGGTCGGTAAAAGGGGAACCGCCAGATCCTCCGTGAATGATTCGGGCGGACGGGTGCAGCTCGAATCCGAGCTTTGGACAGCGGAGCCGGTCGCGGGGTCCGAAGCGATCGGTAAGGGGGACCGGGTGGAAGTCGTCGAAGTGAAAGGTTTACGATTGAAAGTCAGGAAGATAAAATGAGGAAAATGTCATTGCGAGGAGTGTAGTTTGCGACGAAGCAATCTCATATTTATGAGGAGATTGCCACGCCGCCAGAAAACGGCGGCTCGCACTGACAGTAAAAAAGGACCTTATGCCCGTTACCCCAACAAGAGACCGAGTCATCCCCGAAACCGATGTCCGCCCGCTGCGCCGCCCGGATTGGATCAAGGTGCGCGCGCCCTCGGGCGAGACGTATGAGTGGCTGCACGGGTTGATGCGGAAGAAGGAACTACATACTGTTTGCGAAGAAGCCATGTGCCCAAACCTGGGGGAGTGCTGGGGCAGCGGCACCGCAACGTTCCTGATGCTCGGAGACGTCTGCACGCGCACCTGCGCGTTCTGCGATATTAAACACGGTAAGCCGACCCTGATGGATTGGGGCGAAGCCGAGCGCGTAGCGCAAGCCGTCAAAGCCATGGAGTTGAAACATGCGGTTATCACGTCTGTGAACCGCGATGAGCGCCGGGATGGCGGCGCGCCGATCTTTGCCATGGTCATCCGCCGCATCCGCGAGCTGCTGCCGGGCTGTTCCATCGAGGTGTTGATCCCCGATTTCAAGGGATCGCTCGAAGCCCTGAAGATCGTCATGGATGCGCGTCCTGAAATTTTGAACCACAATGTGGAGACGGTGCCGCGCTTGTTCAAGACCGTCCAGCCGCAGGACAGTTATGAGTGGGCTGCCGCTACCCTATCCAATGCCAGGAAGCTCGACCCCGAAGTGCTGACCAAATCCGGCATCATGGTCGGGCTCGGTGAGCAGATGGACGAAGTCAAAGCTGTGATGCGTGACCAGCGTTCCTGGGGCGTGGATATCCTGACCATTGGTCAGTACCTGCAGCCAAGCAGGAAACACATGCCCATCTCCCGCTACTACAGCATGGAGGAGTTTGCCGAGCTGCGCGAGTATGGAAAAGAGATCGGCTTCAAGTGGGTGGAGTCGAATCCGCTGGTGAGGTCGTCGTACCACGCCGCGGAGCAGGTCCGCGCGCTGAGCGTTGTCCATCGCAAGTTGTATGGCGAAAGTGCTGGTATCCAGTGAACAATGAGCTGGTCAGGCTTTTCAGATAAAAACAAGAGAGGTACTCAATGATCACGCTTAGGAACAAGGAAACATCTACCACGATCGGGACGATTTCAGAGGAAGAGCTATCCTACCTGATCGATATGCTCGAGGAGGAGGACAGCCAGGATCGGGATTACTGGATCGATCAAACGACGCTCGATTATTTCGAGGATAATGGCTGCGACGATCATCTTCTGGAGATGTTGAAGGACGCAATAGGAGATCGCGAAGGAATTGAAATTTTGTGGTCTGCTGGTTAAGAAAAAATACTTTTGAAACCACAGCATTTCAAGACCGTTATTACCAACTCTGGAGCTAAAACATTTATCCCCATCCCGTTCGACCCGAATGAAGTCTGGGGAGCCAAACAGCGTCATCACATCAAAGGTACGGTGAATGAATATGGCGTGCGCGGCCCGCTTGATTTTGACGGAAAGCAATATGTACTGCGGTTGGGCGCTGCCTGGCGGCGCGATCGCGGCATCGAAGCCGGTACGAAAGTGGACGTGATCCTGTCCCCGGAGGGTCCACAGACTGAAAGTTTGTCGCCTGATATCGTCAGTGCATTGGATGCAGAGTCGCAAGCCAAAACCTTCTTTGAGTCACTGGCTACTTTTTATCGAAATGGCTATATCAATTGGATCGAGAGCGCCAAACGGCCTGAGACGCGTACCACGCGTATCGTCGAAATGATCGAGTTGCTCAAAGCGGGCAAAAAACAGAAATGACGACCGATCAACTGGCAGCCGAATTCGAGACATTCCAAGGGGAATTGAAGTCATTCATCCTGAGACTGACCGCCAGCGTTCAGGATGCCGAGGATATCATCCAGGAAACCTATATCAGAGCTCACGAAAAGCGTGACAACTTTCGGGGTGAATCATCGCTGAAAACCTGGATCTTCAGTATCGCGTCCAACCTTGCCAGAGACTTGTTAAGATCGAAGAAGAGGTGGCCTGAAACGGTCACAGACATTTGCCGGGAAGAGGCGCTTCAAAACCGCCAGTTCTTCCAGGAGGCACTGCAGATCCGCGAAACGTCGCCTCAGGGGAAATTCGAGATCAAGGAACATATCGCTTTTTGTTTCACCTGTGTTTCCAGGTCCCTTCCGCTCGAAGGACATCTCGCGCTCCTGCTCAGGGAAGTGTATGGCTTCAAGGTGGCAGAAATTGCCGCGATCCTCAACCTGTCGGAAGCGATGGTGAAATACCACCTGCACGTGAGTCGCAGCAGGATGATCGAGATTTTCGACCACCGCTGTTCGCTGATCAACAAACAGGGGATCTGCTACCAATGCACGGAATTGAACGGGATTTTCAATCCGAGGCAGAAGGCCCGGGAGGAACTGGTAAAGATCGAGATGGCGCGGGATGCCGAAAACAAAAGCAAGGAGGAGTTGTTCGACCTGCGCATGAAGATCCTGCAGGAGCTCGATCCCTTTGAATCGGGGGCGGCAGAACTGCAATTGCATCACCTGGAACACAACCGCCAGGTCATGGAAAAGTACCTGAACGAAGACAAGTGAATTGCCTATCGTTTTTCTCCTGCCAATCGTCTAAAAAGAAAAGGAGTTTAAAATGAGTAAACAGGCAAATATACCGAAAAGCGATGGCAAAGCCAAAACCACTAAAAAGACATTCAGCCGGGAAACGGCCGTCAGCACCACGATTTTTGCAGATCCAGCCATTGTGTGGGCACTGCTCACGAACGCAGCCGATTTCCCTCGTTGGAATTCGACGGTCACTTCTCTGAAGGGTACCATCCAGGCAGGGGAAACAGTTGAACTGAAATCCACGCTGGATGAAAAGCGGACGTTCAAATTAAAGGTAAAGGAAATTGTGCCGCAGAAACGCCTCATCTGGGGCGATGCAATGGGAAGCCGTGTGTACACTCTTGACCAAGCTGGCGCGGGCGGAGTGCTCTTTTCGATGACGGAAAAGATCGGTGGTCCGCTTTTCCCGCTTTTCGCCGGATCCATCCCTTCTTTTGACGAATCGTTCGAGCGATTCGCGGCCGACCTGAAGAAGGAAGCAGAGGCCATTCAAAGCTCAAAAAAATAATCAGAGGAGAAAGAAGATGGAAAAAAGAACGAAAGACAACCCCTGGAAATTGAAGACCCCGCCCGGCACGTCGGACTATGAAATGTACGTGGACACAAAAGACGGGAAGGAGATCATCGTCTGCACGGTCGGGTCAACCGTCCTGCACTACGATTATCGCGCCCTGGCAGACCTGCACACGATACTGAAGGAACACGGTGACTGGATGGAACTGGGCAGCAAGGATGAAAAACAGGAAGCCGTCGAAGGCACTGTGGAATACTGGGCGCGCTCGCCGAAGAATCCGGTCGGCGGCTGGTACGGACTCAAGAAGGGATTCCGCGGCCGTTTCGCAATGTACATCCCGCCTCTGATGGAAGAGCTGGGGCTTGCAGAAGTGGAACATAATGCGCGCAATAATCGGATGAGAGCGAAGTAGCTATTATCCCAATCCCCTGGTGCAGAAAGTTACAAATCATAAGGAAGACGGCCTCCTACAGTTAGTCGCGGTTTTATGGACAAAAATTGCTTGACAAGTGGACAGTTAATGGATAGAATTTGGATAATTAATGGATTGTCAGATTTTCAAAAGGAGTCAAACTATGGAAGTAAGAATCAAAGTTGATGATGAGTTCATGAAAGATCTCAAAAAGCAGTTAGGCAATGCAACAGCAACCGATGTCACAGTTGATGCCTTGACTTTGCTCAACTGGGCCGTGGAAGAAGCTAAAGCAGGCCGCGTGATCCTATCTGCAGAAAGGGATGGCACAGATGTCCACCAGCTTGCAATGCCTGCCCTTAAGCAAATCAAGCCAACCACATAACTGCCTTATTACCAGGATATAGAGGGATGCCATGCCAAAGAAAAAACAAGACCAAGCGGCAGTACCTGTTGTTATGCCGGGAGAACTACGGGTCCAACCCGCGACCGTGGTTACTCCACAAGATGTACCCGCTGGAAAACCAGATCTGGCAAAAGCAGGTATCAATCTGGCACAATGGGTCTTGGTAATTCTGGCGGGTTTCATCGTGATCGCCATCGCCGTATTAATTTGGGAGGAGGAAAGGAACTTGTCTCTCATGGAAAACGGTTATTCCCAGCTTATGGCAAACGATGTAAATGCAGAAGCTAAAGAGACAGCAAAAGAGGTCATGTTGCAGTTCGATGCCCAGAGGAAAACCTTCAGGGAATATTGGATGCAGTTTTCACAAATGATCCTCCTCAACCTCCTCCTGCCCGTTCTAACCGCTATTTTGGGTTACGTCTTCGGCAGAGCAGAAGTAGCGACTAGTGATTGATAGTGGCCGTAGCAAAGGATTAAATCCCGTCGGATCACCGGCGGGATTTTCTTTACACATGCTATAAATATCGAACAGGCTGACAGGTTAATGTAAGTAAAACAGTCGATTACTACACATCCTCTCTCACAAACCAGCTACATGTAACACCCAATGCTGCTCCACCACTGAATTACGTTGCGGAAGAGTAAAGATTGTTCGCGCCTCGGATCACGTTCCACGTTATGCGTCTAGTCCCAACTGAAAATTGTGTGTGATTGGCTCATGACATTTGTCTTATACTATGGTAGACCTTGCCTGGCACAAATCGTCTTTTAGGAATAACCAGACTCTAGTCATAGCAAAGGATACCCATGGAAAATACTCAGCCTTACGAAACACTCGATCCCGAAAACTGGAATGAGATGAGAGCACTCGCGCACCGCATGGTGGATGACGCGATCAGTTATTTGGAAACCGTTCGTGATCGACCAGTCTGGCAGTCGGTGCCGGAGGAGGTGGCTGAGCGCTTCAAGGAGCAGGCGCCGTACGAACCCGAAGGTGCGGACTCCGTGTATGAGGAGTTCGTGGAAAAATCCTCCCTTATCCCATGGGCACCATCCATCCGCGCTTTTGGGGCTGGTACATGGGCAATGGGACCGTCCTCGGCGCGCTCGCAGATTTCCTGGCTTCGACCGTGAATTCCAATATGGGCGGCGGGAATCATGTCGCCATCCTGGTGGAGGAACAGGTGATCGATTGGATTAAGGAGATGACCGACTTCCCACAGGAGTCCAGCGGCCTGCTGGTCAGCGGCGGCTCGATGGCAAACTTCGTCGGAATTGCGGTGGCAAGGAATACAAAGGCTGGCTTCGATGTTCGCGACCTGGGAATGCTTGCGGCTCCTCAACCACTGACCGTCTATGCATCCACGGAGATACATAGCTGCAATCAGAAGGCAGTGGAGCTGCTGGGACTGGGGACAAAAGGTCTGCGAAAAATAGCGGTTAATGATGATTTCACCATCAACCTTGCTGCGCTGAAACAAGCCATAGCCGACGACCGCGCGGCCGGTTATCGTCCGATTTGTGTGATCGGCAGCGCAGGCACCGTCAATACAGGCGCTGTAGATGATCTGAACGCGCTGGCCGACCTGTGCCGGGACGAGGATCTCTGGTTCCATGTGGACGGCGCGATCGGCGCGGTGGGGGTGCTTGCTAATAATGTGAACCTGCTGCTGGCAGGGATGGAACGAGCCGATTCGATCGCGCTCGATCTTCACAAGTGGATGCACATTCCGTTCGAGGCAGGCTGTATCATCATTCGTTCCGAGAAGGCTCACCGCAATACGTTCTCACTCACGCCAGAATATCTCGCCCACGAAACGCGCGGCCTTGCCGCCGGACATTTATGGTTCAGCGAGTATGGACTTCAACTGACGCGCCAGTTCCGCGCCCTCAAAGTGTGGATGTCCATCAAGGAGCATGGACTCAACCGTTTCGGTCGGATGATCGCCCGCAACGTCGAGCAGGCGCATTACTTCGGCGGACTGGTCGAGAACGATCCAACCCTGGAGTTGATGGCGCCGATCGGCATGGATATTGTCTGCTTCCGCTTCAATCCGGGCAATCTGGACGATGAAGCCTTGAACGCGCTGAACAAGGAAATCCTGATGCAGCTTCACGAGCAGGGGATTGCCGCGCCCTCCTATACCACGTTAAATGGCCGCTACTGCCTGCGCATCGCCATCGCAAACCACCGCAGCAGACAGGAGGATTTCGACCTGCTGGCTGTCGAAGTAGTACGACTTGGCCGTGAGCTGGTTCCGCAATTTCAGTAAATCACAGGTTTCATCGTGTCGTTGCGAGCACATTCGCTACGCTCAGTGTAAACTCCGCGAAGCAATCTCCTGTTTTTAGACGATTTTGGGCTATTGCAGCCGGGAGATTGCTTCGGCGGAAGTGCGCCGCCTC
>DATFET010000121.1:0-6662 GCA_035250835.1 Anaerolineales bacterium | reverse complement strand
TTTTTTCTGCCCTTTGATGGAAGCATTTTTGCCTTTAATGTTAATAACCAGGCGGGATGGAGCAGTTATTTACTTTGGGGAGGGGTTATTCTTCTGATCATCAGAGGATTAATGATCTCAATAAAAACCATCTCTTCGAATGTACATTTGTTGCTGCTGGCCGGCTTTGCTGGGATCATTTTATCGATACCCTTCCTGCCTCCGATCGATGGCGGATCCCGTTTCTATGCGAGCACAGCTCCATTCTTTTTTATTATGCCTGTGGCTGGCCTGGCTGGTTTATTGAAAACTTCCAAACAGGATGCAGCCAGGGAAACGATTCAGCCTGATATGTCGATCATGCGGATTGGGTCGATTGTATTATCACTCTTAACAGTTGTAACACCATTAATGATTCTGAATTGGAATTCAGGGAGCCAGCTGAGTGTTCCAAGTTGTTCACCTGACGAGAAGCCTTTCGTGACGAGGTTCCCATCCGGCTCTTATGTTGACCTGGTTTCAGAACCGAGAGAGTGCGGCCTGGCTCCTGAAATTTGTTTGAATGATTTCGAAAGGAATGGAGTTGAAAAAAAGGTTGACGATTTTTTTCAGAAACTTTACTCCCTGGCTGAGGAAAGCAATGGTGTGCGGGTTCAGCCGGCAGTAAATTTTATGGATGGAAAGCTCAAATATTTTTTGATTTCTGAGGAAACAATCCGCGATGGGTTACCTCCTGGTAATGTGTCTGGTTGTGCAATAGGAATTGAGACCCTAAACCAGTCCATTTATCAAGTAGAATCTATAATTCCCAATGAAGAGTAGCTGGTTCAAAATTGTCACTCGTGAATAAACATTCCTTTTGTGCCCTCGTTCCCATGCGCCACCACAGCCAGCGTGTGCCTGGTAAGAATTATCGTCCCCTGGCAGGCAAGCCGTTGTTTCATCACATCCTCGAAACACTGATGTCTGTTCCGGAGATCACCTATATCCTGGCGGACACAGATTCGGAACCTGTGATCGAAGGATTGCAGAAATACTTTCCATCGGTCGGGATCATCCGGCGGCCAGAGACTCTGCGGGCCGACGATATCCCAATGAATGAGATCCTCATCCACGATACCGCGCAGGTTGAAGCTGATTTCTATCTCCAGACCCACAGTACGAATCCACTCTTAAAAGCCGGGACGATCTCGAACGCCATCCAGGCTTTCCAGGCAAATTACCCTGGGAAAGATTCCCTTTTTTCCGTGACGCGTTGGCAGACCCGCCTCTACGATCAGCAGGGCCAAGCCATCAACCATGACCCGGCGGTTCTGATCCAGACCCAGGACCTGCCTCCCGTTTATGAGGAGAATTCCTGTCTTTACATTTTTTCCCGTCAAAACCTGCTCCGACGGCGTCACCGCATCAGCGAAAAAGCCGTGATGTTCGAGATCAGCCCCGCTGAAGCCTGGGATATTGATGAAGAGTTTGATTTTGCGATCTGCGATTTTCTCCTGAAACGACAGCACACGAATGGATAGATTTCACAAAATAAAAGAGTTTTTCAGGAGAGGGTTCTCCATCCCCTGGTACTTTATTGTCTTCAGCGCCTACCCTGTCCTGGCATTATTATCTTCCAATGCAGGACAGGTCAAGCTGGGAGCCGGGTGGCGTCCACTGCTGATATCGGCTATTTTTGCCGGGCTCCTCTTTACACTATTAATATTTCTATTGAGGGACATATACCGGGCTGCATTTCTAACCACCCTATGGCTGGTATTTTTTTTCTCCTATGGGCACGTCCACATCATGCTGACCGAAAAGTGGGAGGATGTTAACTTTACACCCTGGCTTCTTAGTGCCTGGCTGACGTTGGCGGTACTCTCTTATATTTGGGCGACGCGGCCGCGCTTCAGCTTCAGGGATGCCGTCCTACCGCTGAACGTGATATCGCTTGGGCTGGTGGTTACCTCCCTGGTGCAGATCAGCTCCGGGGTCCAGGAGGGAGACGGCCATTATGTCGCCGCAGAAAATGCTCCGGTGCAGGATCTGGTCCGCCCGCAGGATCCTCCCGACGTGTACTACTTCATCCTGGATTCCTATGGCCGTGAGGATCTACTTGAGCAGGCCTATGGCTATGACAACAGCGCATTCCTGGATGGTCTGCGTGAACGTGGTTTTTACATCGCGAAATGCAGCCAGAGCAATTATGTCCGTACGGAGGTTTCGCTGACGTCTTCATTGAATATGTCTTACCTGCAGGAACTGGACCCGGCATTCAAGCCGGATAGCACGCGGCGAGGGGTTTTATGGGATTCATTGAAGCACAGCGCTGTCCGTTATAACTTCGAGAATATGGGATATAAAACAGTTGGCTTCGCCACAGGCTTTGCCTGGAATGAACTGGAGGATGCGCATGTGTTCCTGATCCCCGATTCGTTTGCGGCTGGAATCAGCGAGTTCGAAGCCCTGTTCATGCGCACGACACTGGCGCGCCAGGTCGACGACCTGGGATGGCTGGATGCCGACGCGAATATGGGACGCAGTTTCCGTGACCGCACACTGAATGTGTTCGAGCGGATCGATGACATTGCGCGTATGCCCGAGCCTACCTTTGCCTACATACACCTGATCCCCCCTCATCCGCCGTTTGTGTTTGGACCCGAAGGCGAGCCCAGGCAACCGGCCGAGTTTTGGAATGAAAACCGTGAGTATCCGCCGGGTCCCTATGCAGAGGGCTACCAAAACCAGATGACGTACATCAACAAAAGGATGCTTGAGGCGATCGATGCCGTGCTCTCCGAGTCAAAAACTCCGCCGATCATCATCGTCCAGGGCGATCACGGTCCCTGGCTCCAGCCGAAGGAAAAACGGTTCTGGATTCTGAACGCCTATTATCTCCCGCAGGGATATGATCATCTGTATCCGACAATTACCCCGGTCAACACGTTCCGGCTGGTTTTCAATTCTTACTTCGGCGGCCGGTACGATATGCTGCCGGATATATCCTATTTTTCACCGGTGCCGAAGTTGTATGAGTTTTCTGAAGTGCCAAACAGATGCAGGTAGATGAAAAGGGAAATTCATACGAGATGAACTCAAAGGAATTCTTACAGAAGCTGGGACACATCCCGTTTTATCCACTCCTCTTTGTTGCTTTCCCCGTGCTCTCTTTGATGGGAAACAACATCAACGAAGTCGAGCCTTCCCTGCTCTGGCGACCGCTGATGGTCTCGCTGCTCGTCGCGTTAATCCTGCTGGTGGTTCTCAGATTGCTTCTGCGTGACTGGTATCGAGCCGCCGTCCTGCTATCGATCCTGATCTTTTTGTTCTTTATCTATGGGCATATTTATTTTTATCTGAAAAAAGTGGAGTTCGCCGGGCTGATCATTGGCAGGCACCGCCATATGGCTCCGCTCTGGGTGGGATTGATCATCCTGGCAGCCTGGTGGGTTTCTCGTTCGCTGCGCAACCCCAGGAAGCTGACGCCCATCCTGAATCTTGTCTCCGCATTTTTGCTGGTTCTCCCAACCTTTCAGATTGTTTCGTACGTGGTCGAAAGGGAACGGACAGAACGCGCTGCCCTGGAATCTGCCCAGACGAAGGGCGTTTCCCTGCCCCTGGGGTACGCTCCGGATGTCTACTACATTATCCTGGATGCCTATGGCCGTCAGGATGTGCTGATGGAGATGTTCGAATTCGATAATTCTGCTTTCATCGACTCTCTCGAAGCAAAAGGATTTTATGTGGCACAGTGCACGCAAAGCAATTACGGGCAAACCATGCTGTCACTGACCTCATCGTTGAACTTTGATTATCTCGATTCACTGACCAGCGATCTGACTGAGGATACCGACCGGCGTGCTCCGCTGCGCGCCCTGGGACAGTACAACAATGCCCGCCAATTCTTCGATTCACAGGGATACAATATCGTCTCCTTTGCAACCAACTTTCCCGTATCAGAATGGATGGATGCGGACACCTTTCTTGCTCCTCCTCCCGCCGGGATGACCGATTTCGAGCTCATGCTTTCGCAGACTTCTGCCTGGCGGATCCCGATGGACATGGTGGAAGAATCCCCTGAGAAGAGGTCAGCCGACTGGTATCGAACCCGGACGAAGTTTGCCCTGGAGCAGATGGAAGAGGTTGTGCCGCAGATCGCCGGCCCCAAATTCGTCTTCGCACATCTTGTCATCCCTCATCATCCATTTGTGTTTGGACCGAATGGCGAGGAGCTGACCTATGACAAATCCGGCGTCCCTGAATTTGATGAATACAGGGTCAAATACCCGGACCAGGTCATCTATGTCAATCAACGCATCGAAGCGATTATAGACTTGATCCTGGAAACGTCACCAAAGCAGCCGATCATCATCATTCAGGGAGACCATGGCCCGGCGCCCTTCGACGTGCCTGAGCGCCGCATGAAAATCCTCAATGCTTATTACTTCCCGGATGATACGGAAGGTTTGTATCCCACGATCACCCCTGTAAATACATTCCGGCTGATCCTGAACAAATATTTTCTCCAAGATGTGCCCATGCTCGAGGACCGATCCCTGTTTTCCGAGTATGATGTTCCGTATAATTACCAGGAGATACCCAACGATTGCCAGCCATGAAACAGCAAATCCTGCTCACCGCTCCCTACATGATTCCCTTTGTGGATCGTTTCAAGCCGGTCTTCGAAAAATATGGCCTCGAATTGATCGTCCCTGAGGTGCAGGAACGTATGGAGGAGGCGGATTTGCTTCAGTACGCGAGCCAGTTCGATGGGGCGATCTGCGGGGATGACCGCTATACCGAGCGCGTGATCCAGGCCTGCGCGCCGCGCCTCAGAGTGATCTCAAAGTGGGGGACGGGGATCGATTCGATCGACGCCGCGGCCTGCTCCCGGTATGGGATAAAAGTTTGCCGCACCCTGAACGCCTTCACCCGGCCGGTCGCGGATACAGTTCTGGGATATATGCTGGCGTTCGCCCGCCGCCTGCCGTGGATGGACAGCGAAATGAAATCAGGCAAATGGGAAAAAATCCCGGGCAGTTCTCTCAGTGAGCTCACAATGGGCGTGATTGGCGTCGGCAATATCGGCCGGGCAGTGATCCGCCGGGCGCGTGCCTTCGGCATGAAAGTTTACGGGACGGATATTATTGAGATTGATTCTGCTTTTGTTGCTGAAACAGGCATCGAGATGACAGACCTTCAAACATTGCTTTCCAGCTCCGATTTTGTTTCAGTCAACTGTGATTTGAACCCGACGAGTTATCACCTGATCAATAGTGAGAGTCTTACATGGGCCAGACCTAATGCGGTGCTGATCAACACCGCCCGCGGACCCATCGTCCACGAGGAAGCGTTGATCGAAGCGCTGCAGGCCAACCGTCTCGCGGGAGCCGCCCTGGACGTCTTCGAGCACGAGCCGCTCTCGCAGGAGAGTCCGCTACTGAAAATGGATAACGTTCTGCTCGCCCCTCACAACTCCAACTCCAGCCCGGCTGCCTGGGAACGAGTCCACTGGAATACGATCCGCAATCTGCTTGATGGATTGGGAATTGCTCATGAAGAACTTCTTTAGGACACGGATTTCACGGACGACACGCTGAATGAACGGAGGTATTTATGGAGGTAAAAAAGAAATTCGAGGGTAAACACTCAGAGTTGACGAGCAAAATCCTGGGGGCATTCTTTCAAATCCATAAAGAAATGGGGTTTGGTTTCTCAGAGAGAGTTTATGAATGTGCCTTAGAAGTCTTGTTGAGAGAAATCGGTTTGGTTCCTGAAAGACAAAAGGAAATACTCGTTGATTATCATGACAGGGTCGTTGGCGAATATAGGGCGGATATGATCGTAAATGGAGTTGTCCTCCTCGAAATCAAATCGGTCGAAAAATTGATTGAGGCTCATGACGCCCAATTGCTGAATTATTTGAAATCAACCAGAATTGAAGTGGGTCTGTTATTGAATTTTGGTCGTCAAGGTGAATTTCATCGTAAAATCTACGATAATGCGCGTAAAGGAACTCTTGCATGGTCACAGAATCCGTAAGAATAAGAATCCTATCCGTGAAATCCGTGTTATCCGTGTACCCCGCACTTTCGATTGAAAAGAGCGATGAAAATTATGGGGAGTATAAAAGAGATATTTATGGTTAAAACTGTTCTCATTACGGGCGTGGGTGGGGGGATTGGGCGGGCATGCGTCCAGCACTTTTTTGAAAATGGATGGCGTGTGATCGGCGTGGACCGTTCGGAGTACGGGGATGGCTTTCCATCAAACGGGCATTTCATTCAGGCCGATATCTCACACCCGGAGTCAGCCGAGGTGATCTTTCAGGAGGCAAAGAATTTTCATCCCAGCCTGGACGTGCTGATTAACAATGCGGCCGTGCAGGTCGCCAAGCCGCTGATAGAGACGACTGTTGACGAATGGGATGCAGTCATGGCATCCAATTTGCGCTCGGTGTTTCTGTTTGTGAAGCTGGCGCACCCGCTTATGAAAGCCGCGGGCGGCGGGTCGATCGTCAATGTCTCGTCTGTGCATGCCATCCAGACCTCTGCCAATATCGCCGCGTATGCCGCGTCGAAGGGCGGGCTGCTGGCGTTGACGCGCGCCATGGCGATCGAGTTCGCGCCCGATAACATCCGCGTCAACGCCATCCTGCCCGGCGCCGTGGATACGCCCATGCTGCGGGCGGGTCTCGG
>DATFET010000259.1:0-4967 GCA_035250835.1 Anaerolineales bacterium | reverse complement strand
GCAAAGGGATACATGTCTGATGTAGAGGAGGTAAGCGGAGGGCTGGCCCGTCACCAGGTCATTCAGCGAATTGACGTGGATGCATTCCCCGCCAAGATAGATGGCTACCGCTATGATCCGATCAGCTATTACAACGTCGTCCAGGGCATGATGCGGCCGTACATGCCGCAGGAGGCGAATTATTACGAGATTATCGAGCAGTTCGATTTATTAAAACGTGTTGCCAGTGATGAGATCGATGAAGTCTGGGTCTTCAATTTCCCGCATGCCGGGTTTTATGAATCCATCATGGCTGGACCGGGCGCGTTCTGGTGTAACGCTCCTCCACTCAGGAACACGGATGCCTCCGGGCGGCGTTTTGTGATCATGGGCTTTTCGTATGAGCGCGGCGTCGGCGAGATGCTCGAGAACCTGGGACACCGGGTCGAGTCCATTATGCAGAAAACTTTCGAAGGCTTGCGCGGCACGGACAATCTCTGGGAACGCTTTTGCCGATACGACAAAGTGAATCGCGGCAATGCGGCTTTGGGTAATGTCCACTTCGCGCCGAACAGCGACCGCGACTACGACTGGAACAATCCATCCACCGTGATGAGTGAGTGCGACGACTGGTTATACAATTTTCCCAATTTCAAGGGTGTGAGGCGCGCGGTCACATCCAGCGACTGGGGCGGAGGCGACATCCGCGAGCACCACAAATGGTGGCTCAGGCATCTTCCCAAAACTGCCGGGCGGATCAACGGCATCCACAATAACTGGTGGCAGTACGTTATGAATCCAAACAATGTAATTGTATAGCTGCACTATCAGTCAATTTCCCAGATTTGATACAGCCCTAAATTCCCCCCTTCACCATCTGAATAAAAAGTATCACAGATGGTGAAGCGCGCCGCTTGTGCAAGCGCCGATAATTCTGCCTCGCTAAAATGATGGACGTACCGCAGGCCTTCTCCTCCGCTCCGCCAATCGAGCAAATAATCCCCGCGGTCGACGTCATTTGCGGTAAGCCCGGCCTTCGACCAATCCTGGATCCTGGCGCTTAACTTTTCACTGTTCAGGAACTGCCAGTTGGACAGAATGAATTGTCCATCCTCAGCCAAAAGCTCACGCACAGTCCGCAGGATGTTCAATCGAATCTCAGTGGAAGGCATATGATGCAGAACCGCAAAGGCAGTCACCACATCCCACCTTCTGTTTCCTTCGATCATTTGATTCGTAGACAATTGTGATAGTTCCGCGCGTAGGAATTTTGCCGGGAATCCCTCGGGCAAAAGCTCCGCCTCTCGAAGCAGAGGCATGCTGGAGTCCAGGCCGAGATATGGACCCTGATGTCCCCGTTTTGCCAGTTCGCGCGCCAATTCCCCGTTTCCGCACCCCAGGTCCAAAACCGATTCGTCACCATCCAGCCTGTCAAGTGCGTGTCGGACGCCCGGCTGGATGCGCTGACGGGTCGCCGAAAAGTAATCGCCGAATCGCGTGTAAAAGTCCCGATTAAGCTCAATTAAGCGTTCGGCGGTCTCCGCGTCCATGGCGGGATTATAACGGTATAATTTTCATAGTCATGGCACTATATACCGAAAAGCAGGAACGCTGGCGCGAAACGCACCTGCTCACACCCGATAAAAGAGACCTCGCACGCACCGTGCTCGAGGAGATTCGGCGCGGGCGGGATGTGACCAAGACCCTGCGCAGCCACCCGATCAAGGGCGGCGGCTATTTGAACAAATCCATGCTGGTGGCGATTTACAATGAAATGGTCGCGGCCGGGGAACTCGACGAAGACGCGCGCCTGCTCGAACGGATCCGCATGAAGCCGATGCGCACGCTCTCCGGCGTGACGACTGTTACGGTCCTGACCAAGCCGTATCCGTGTCCCGGTAAATGTATCTTCTGCCCCACCGACGTGCGGATGCCAAAATCCTACCTGCCCGACGAGCCCGGAGCCATGCGCGGGCTGGAGCATGAGTTCGACCCGTATGCCCAGGTCCGCTCGCGGATCGACCAGCTCAAATCCCTGGCCCATCCCACCGACAAGATCGAACTGCTCATCCTGGGCGGGACATGGTCCTCCTACCGCCGCGATTACCAGGAATGGTTCATCGCCAGATGCTTCGAAGCGATGAATGAAGGTAGTGGACAGGGGATAGTGAGCGAGAGTACTGCTGTTGATCTTCCTGCAATTCAGTCGATCAATGAGATCGCCCATCATCGCAATGTGGGGCTTGTGATCGAGACGCGCCCCGACGAGATCAACCCGGATGAGATCCGCTGGCTGCGTCATCTTGGGGTGACCAAGGTACAGCTGGGAGCACAGAGCCTCGACGACCATATCCTGGAGATCAATAAACGCGGCCATGATGTCGATTGCACACGCAGGGCTGTCGCCTTATTGCGGTCGGCGGGATTCAAAATCGTCCTGCACTGGATGCCAAACCTGCTCGGCGCGACCCCCGAGTCAGACCGTGAAGATTTCGCCCGGCTGTGGGACGGCCTGTGCCCGGACGAGATCAAGATCTACCCGAATCAACTGCTGGCAAATGCCGAGTTATATGAATACTGGCAGCGCGGCGAATTCCATCCGTATACCACTGCACAATTGATCGACCTGATCGCCGATATAAAACCGACCATTCCACGCTATTGCCGCGTCAACCGCGTGATACGCGATATTCCATCGACGAATGTAGTTGAGGGAAATAAACGTACAAGCCTGAGGCAGGATATTCATGGTGAAATGAAACGACGCGGTACGTATTGTCAGTGTGTGCGCTGTCGTGAAGTGCGCGGACAATCCGTCCGCGCCGATGTTTTAAAACTGGAGGATATGGTTTATCAGGCGGGCGCGGCGGAGGAACATTTCATATCCTATGTCACGGAGGAGGACAGGCTGGCAGGCTTTGTGCGGCTGTCACTTCCAGGCGAGGAGTCACCTCAAACGGGGATTCACGATCTCATCGGCGCGGCATTGATCCGTGAAGTCCACGTCTATGGACAATCCCTGCCGGTGGGTGCGGAGAAAAAGGGCGCTGCTCAGCATGCGGGGCTTGGGACGCGTCTCCTTGAGGAGGCCGAGTCCATTGCGCGGGCAAACGGCTATAAATGTATGGCAGTCATCTCAGCTGTCGGAACGCGGGAATATTATCTCGAGCGCGGTTATGTACGCGGGGAATTGTATCTGGTAAAAAGCTTGGATTAAACCAGGCGAAGGCTAATCAAAATTTCCTCACAGTTCGGCTGTCATTCATCCACGTTTAATGGATTAGAGTTATGTTAAACATCCAATTGGATGCTTGACTTGCATCCGGCGCGGTGTGACAATATTATTTATGGACTACAAGGATTACTACAAGATTCTGGGCTTGAACCGAAATGCCAGCGACGACGATATCCGCAAGGCATATCGGGATCTGGCAAAACAGCATCACCCTGACCGGAATCCCAACGACAAGCAGGCTGAGGAGCGCTTCAAGGAGATCAATGAGGCATATCAGGTCCTGAGCGACTCCAAAAAGCGCGCTCATTACGACCGGCTCGGTAGTGATTATTCGAACTGGCAGCGACGCGGCGCGCCCGGTAACTTCAACTGGGATGAATATGTCGGTGGGTACCCTGGGGGTGCACGCGTTAATTACGAGGATCTTGAGGAAATGTTCGGTGGCAGCGGAGGCGGGTTTTCCGATTTCTTCCGCACCATCTTTGGTATGCGTGAAGCTGAAAACGCCGCGCGGGCGCGCGCTCAGAGTTACCAGCAACCGCTCGAAATCAGCATGGAGGAAGCGTACAAGGGCGCAACACGAATCTTACAAAACAACAGCAAGCAGAAACAGGTTCGCATCCCGGCCGGCGTGAGAACTGGCTCAAAGGTGCGGGTGGCGGGTGCAGGTCCGAATGGGACCGACCTGTACCTTATCATCGATGTCGGAGAAGACAGCCGCTTCGAAAGACGCGGCAATGACCTGCACACCACCGCAACAGTCAGTGTGTTTACGGCCATCCTTGGAGGCGAAGCGGATGTCGAAACACTGGATGGAAAGATCAAGCTTAACATTCCTGCTGGCACGCAGCCTGAACAGGTTTTCCGGCTGGCAGGTCGCGGCATGCCTCACCTCAAAAATCCGGACCAGAAAGGCGACCTGTATGTGCGCCTGAAAGTTCAAATCCCAAAATATCTGTCTGCACAACAACGTGAATTATTGGATGAAGCCTCACGGCTAAAATTCTAGAAAGGAAACATGAAACGCGTTTTAATTGTTATTTCAGTTTTGATCCTGGCCTCACTTGCCTGCCAGATGAGCGGCCTCCCGGAACTTGCTGTATCCCAGCCAACATTGGCTCCCGTGAGTCCGGCAGCTCTCCCTGTTTTGCCCGAACTCATGAATGCTTCTGCCAGTGACGAGCGTCTTGTTGCTCTATATGCACAGGTGGTGCCGGGTGTGGTTTCTATCAGCACCGGAAACAGCATGGGTTCAGGCTTTGTGTTCGACAGCAACGGGCATATTGTTACCAACCAGCATGTGGTGGATGGATCGAGCGAAGTGGAAGTGACCTTCACCTCCGGTTATAAAGCCTACGGGACAGTGCTTGGCTCGGATGCCGATGCGGATGTGGCAGTCGTCAAAGTGGATGCGCCAGCCGACCAGATCTATCCGCTTGCGATTGGCGATTCAAGCCAGTTGCAGGTGGGTCAATCGGTGGTTGCGATCGGGAATCCGTTTGGTTTGAACGGCACGATGACAGTGGGTATCGTCTCCGGCCTGGGACGCACCCAGTTTGCACATGCCTCGCCGGAAGGCGGCTTCTACAGCACAGCCGATATCATCCAGACAGACGCCGCGATCAACCCGGGCAACTCGGGTGGTCCGCTGGTGAACTCGGCCGGTCAGGTCATCGGTATCAACACGGCGATCGCCACCACCAGCGAGCAGGGTGGCAACATCGGCGTGGGCTTCGCGATCCCGATCCAGGAC
>DATFET010000256.1:0-4319 GCA_035250835.1 Anaerolineales bacterium | reverse complement strand
CAAAATTTATATTGTCGACGAAGTCCACATGCTGTCTACGCCTGCATTCAATGCATTGCTTAAAACACTTG
The DNA here is from genome assembly GCA_035250835.1 of Anaerolineales bacterium. Lineage (GTDB taxonomy): Bacteria > Chloroflexota > Anaerolineae > Anaerolineales > Villigracilaceae > Defluviilinea. Next base: position 4,248 of record DATFET010000256.1, on the reverse strand, counting down.
AAGAACCGCCGCCTCATGCCATCTTTGTGCTCGCGACAACGGAAATCCACAAAATCCCGGCAACTGTCCTTTCTCGCTGTCAGCGCCATGAATTCCGCCGCGTGCCAGTGGACGAGATCGTCGCGAACCTCAAGCACATCATCCAAGCCGAGAATATCCAAGCCGACGATGATGCGCTGATCCAAATCGCGCGTCAGTCCGCGGGTGGGATGCGCGATGCGCAATCGTTGCTCGATCAACTCTCGTCAACGGGAGATAAGATCACGCTTGCGCTCGCGCAACAAGTCCTCGGTACTGCCACGAGTCAAACCGTGCTGGATGTGGTTTCATCCATCAACGATCATGACTCCGCCCACGGGCTTGAGGTGATTCATAAGGCGCTGGACGCGGGTGCCGATCCCCGTTCTCTGGCGCGTCAGGTCGTGGAATATCTGCGCGGGCTGATGTTGATTCAAATGGGCAACGTGAATCAGGTCGAAGCCACGGCAGATGTCAAAAAGCAAATGCAGTCGCATGCAAAATCGTTCACTACGAGTGACGTCCTGCGGATGATGAAAGCATTCAACAATGCCGCTACAGATCTGCGCGGAGGCTGGCAGCCGTCCCTGAGTTTGGAACTCACCCTTGCCGAAGTTTTGGATGCGCCGAATGAACCTGCTCCACAAATCAACGCGGCATCTCCGAGGACATCGCATCAGACCAGGCCGCAGCCGCCTGCCGTTTTCCCGGCGGAGTCCAAACCCCAATCCTCGGCGATCTCAGAAGAGCATAGGGACGATTTGAGTGGAACCACAGGCGCAGTCGAAGCGGAATCACACTCTTCAGAGAAAAATCCTGTCAGCGCAGGTGATGTCATCAACGCCTGGAAGCGTATGTCCGCCGCTCTTCCAAAGACCCAGGCAAACCTCTCTGCTTTGATGAACTCGGTCAGGATGATCGACGTGCAGGGGGATACGCTGATTTTGGGTCTGGCGAGTGATGTGCTGGTGTCGAAGATCGACAAACCTGATCAAATCGAGATCATCCAAAAATTGATCCGGGATGAGTTTGGCGTGGACATGGCTGTTCGCTGTATGGTGACAAACGTCAAAGGCAGAATTCCGCCAAATGTCCCACAGGATGGAATGGTTGCAACCGCTATCCAGCACGGCGGCGAGATTGTGGATATGTAAAATAAGAATATTTGTCATTGCGAGCGACTGTAAGGAGCGAAGCAATCCCAACGGTTGATGTAAAGATTGTCGCGGTACAGGAACATTTCATGCGAAACAGACCAGAGATGAGGAGATTTATTTATGGCTAAAGGATTCAACAAAGGACAGCAAGTGGCAGGCGGGGGGATGATGCAGCAGTTGCAAAAGCTGCAGAAGCAAATGGAGGATGCGCAGGCACAGCTTGCTGTGGAAACGGTCACCGCGACGGCGGGCGGCGGCGCGATCAAGGTCACGATGACTGGCGACCAGAAGTGCCAATCCGTCGAGATTTCCCCCGACCTGTTGCAGGATGCAGATGCTGAGATGCTGCAGGATCTGGTCCTCTCCGCGGTGAATATGGCCCTCGATCAGTCACGCGAACTCCAGCAGAAGTTGATGGGTCCGTTGGCAGGCGGGTTGCCGTTCTAACCACTATGTCATTGCGAGTCTTTCCTGACACCGTACGTCAGGACGGCGCGAGAAGCAATCTCAACTCACCTGCGAATATGAGTGAGATTGCCACGCCGCCTGCAGCGACTCGCAATGACACTTGAATATTATGCTATTACCCGAATCCATCCAATCCCTGATTAATTCCCTTGAGCGTTTGCCCGGCATCGGTCCAAAGTCCGCATCCCGGCTGGCGTTTTATCTCCTGCGCGCGCCCGACGAGGTTTCCCAGGATTTGTCCGTGGCTCTGGCAGATTTGAAAGCGAAAACAGCTTTTTGCCAGGAATGTTTCAACATCACAGAAGCAGGACGCGAGCGATGTGAGATCTGTGAGTCTTCAAGGCGAGATGCAAGTCTGATCTGCGTGGTCGAAGAAGCGCTGGACGTGCTGGCGCTCGAACGTACAGGCGGGTTCGAGGGGAAGTATCACGTTCTGCAGGGAGTATTATCTCCCATCGAAGGCATTGGGCCGGATGACTTGAAGATCAGGCAGCTGCTCAACCGTGTATCCAACGGTGGAATCAAAGAAGTGATCCTCGCCACCAATCCCAGCATGGAAGGCGACGCCACAGCTTTGTATCTGCGCCAGCATCTTGAACCGTTGGGCGTCAGGGTCACGCGTCTGGCGCGTGGACTGCCCGTCGGTGGCGATCTGGAATACGCCGATCAAAATACCCTCTTGAGAGCACTCTCTGGAAGACAGGAAATGGATTAAGCAAATCGCCCCAGATCGGGGCGATTGTTTTATCTCTGGAGCAGGGATTGAAGCACTTCTTTGAGCAGAGGAGGGTTTGTCGAATCCTTGAAATCCGCCAGGCGATGATAGATCTCAGCCGCCGCATCATGGAATCCATCGGGCAAACCGGCCCCTTGAAAAGTAGAAGCGATCTCGCGCATCTCACCTTCAAAACGCCAGGCTTTCGCCGTGATTCGAGTCACTCGTGAATTCACCTGGTCTGAAAAGCCCTCATGATCCAACTCCCAGTGCGCGTATAAATCATCCCGCACGCCGAGCGCCTCTGCCGCAGCAATGATCGCGGCAAGCAGGGCGGTGGTTCCCTTGGAGTAGGCGGCATAACACATCTTCAACGCCGACGCTTTGCCTGTTTCATCGCTGATAATCCTTGTTTCCAATGGACCATTTAAAAAGCAGGCTGCGATCTCTTCTGCATGGGCTCCCGATAAATACAACCAGGTCTTTTTTGGCGTCCATGCAGGACCGCCAATGATGCCTCCATCCACAAAACGTATGCCTGCTGCCTGCATCTGTTGTCCAATATTGATGGATCGCTGTGGAGAAATTGCATTCGCATCCAGATATAAGCCTGAGAAACCCACCTCGATAACAGAACGTGCCACATCCTCAGCAGCATGAGGGGGACAAACGCTTAAAATAATTTCACAAGTCTTGCAAAGTTGAGAGAGTGAAGCAATTTCTGTCAGCTGATGTTCATCTGCACGCAAACGAGTTTTGTCACTGCGACTTTGAGATACCCAGAAGACTTGGTGCCCACTGTTGACAGCTGATGCCGCGATCGAAACTCCCATTTCTCCGGGATGCAGGATACCAATTCGGCTCATAGATTCTCCTTGTTGCTCGGCAGTATAGCACGTCCGCCCGGATAAAATAGTCGCATGAAGATCACCATTCTCACCTACGGCTCGCGCGGGGATGTTCAGCCCTTTATTCCCCTGTCTCTCAGCTTGATGGCGAAGGGTCATTCCGTCAAACTTGCGGCTCCATCTCGATTCAAGGATCTTGTCGAAGAACAATGGATTCCTTTTGTACCTCTAGCTGGTGAACCCGAAGAATTGAGCCGGCGATTTAACAATGCAGGCAATAATTTCATCAGAGTGGTATTCGATATGCTCGATCATGCGGTCGAGATCGGCGCGGATGTTTTACGCCAGACCGAAGCGGCCTGTCAGGATACTGACCTGATCATCCATACCTTTACACACGCGGTGGGTGCTCACACACTGGCCCGCGAGAAAAATATCCCTGATATCCATATTCAAACCTTTCCTATGTTTACGCCGACGGGCGATTACCCCAATGTTACTCTGCCCGATATAAAAGTCCCTGTGCTCAATCGCTTTACGCATATTTTGTCCCAGAAGATTACCTGGTGGGGATCGCAATTGGGATTTGAGCGCGTCCGCCGCCGCGCCGAACTCCCGAAACGAAAACTTTACTGGCCTTTTGACAACGATCCGGTTCGCCCTCGGACGCCGATCCTATGCGCGTGGAGCCCGAGCATTCTCCCCCCTTCAACGGACTGGCCGCCTCATGCTCATGTCACCGGTTGGTATTTTTCAGATTCAAACGATCACTATTCGCCGCCCCAGCTATTGGAAAATTTTCTCGCTGTGGGCATCCCACCTGTCTGTGTTTCCTTTGGAAGCATGATCCATCGTGATGTTGAACGTATTGATCGCGTCATACGCGAATCACTGGCGCAGACGGACTGCCGTGGAATCATCCTTTCGGGTTGGAGCGGAATCAGGGACCAGTCATCGGACAACATCCTGTACCTGGATGCGGCTCCGCATGATTGGCTGTTGCCGCGATGCAGGTTGATCATTCATCACGGAGGCGCTGGGA
>DATFET010000252.1:0-2615 GCA_035250835.1 Anaerolineales bacterium | reverse complement strand
TGAGAGCGTGCGTACGCACGCTCTCATCCCCAAATCTGGTATTCTTTATAGCCATGGCTGTAGAACCTCAAATGTATAAAAGGACCTGACGAGCTTCCGTCAGGTCCTTTTATTGCAAGCCGATCAGACGAGCTCGTCTGTCAATTCGGTTTGACTTGCAGCATCTTTTACACCACTGCTCAACTTGTCCATGCGGCTGCGCAGCTCGTTCATGCCTTTCTGCATTTCATCCTGCAGTTTGGTATATTCGGATTCGGCGCGGGTCTTGATATTCGTGCGCAGCTCCTCGCCCGAGGAGGGTGCGAAGAGCAGAGCCACTACGCTGCCAATGAGCGCGCCCATCAGGAAGCCTAGTAGATATTTCATTTCATGTACTCCTTGCAGGAGTTGTTATCTCCTGCCAAAAATCAGATTGACCACTGCCAGCACGATCACCGCGCCGACGAAGGCCACCAGCAGGCTTTGCAAATTGAAGCCGGTCACGCCCTGGCTTCCGAACAGGCTGAACACCCATCCCCCCACAAAAGCGCCGAGGATGCCGGCCACAATGTTCATGATGCAGCCCATCTGGTCGTTGCGCTTCATGATAATGCTGGCCAGCCAGCCTGCGATGCCGCCCAACACGATCCAACTGATGAATCCCATAGCGTCCATTCCTGTTTTCTCCTTTTGTCTACATGCTTGGATACTCTTACTGAAACGCTGTTTTTGACCTGCCGGGGTTGTCATTCATGCCTCCCAAAGGCCACCTCCTTCCTGATGGTTTTCGGAACCTATTCTCTCGTCGTAGAGCCCAGTCTGGGCGTCAGGGAACATGAATCGTAGTGCAGATTGCGCGTCTTGTGAAGCGGACGGGAAAACTGCGATTATTATAATCCTGTCTTGTTCTTTGAATCAGCGGCACGCGCTGAGCGAAGCGGGCGTAAGTTGCCCTGCGGAGGGTCGAGTGTTTGTGGAGACCCGCAGACGAAGCGGCGCCACGTAGACGAGACGCCACGTCACCAGGAAACCTGCGCCTGGGGCAGGTGTCGTCTACCACTTCGCTACGCTCAGTGTCCGCTCAGCGCGAACTACTGATGTCAGAATAGTTCATACTTTCTTGGGAGTCGCTTCGCTACCGCGATACAACCGGTTCGAGTATCCTGTAGTTATCCTATACTTATCCTGTACTTATCCTGTACTATGCTACGGGTGTTCTTTATGCGGGAGAGCCGTCTTTGAAAGATTCGCCCCCTTGGCGCTTCCAGATCATGGAACGGAAAACCTGATTATTCCATGGATACGGCTCGAGCTGAACAGCTCGAGCCGTACCGCATCGAAAGGAATATTAGACATTATTGGTTATAACAGGTGACAGTCACTTCGGATGAATTTTCCCGAGAAAATTACTGGTTAAAGTGACTGTCACCTTATTTCCGCTAGAGTCTATTGTATGGCGAATGCGAGTCTAATCGATTTGATGCGCAGCCCACTTTACAATTGGTTTACGGCTATTGAAACGCAACTGCACTTGCGTCCATGCGGGTTTTCTTGTATGCTTGCCGCTATCGCCCATACGGGGAGCGACCGCTCATGCCAACACTTACACCACATGATTTCGTCAGCAAATGGAAGCGCGTCACGGCACGCGAGAAGCAGACCTATCAGGAACACTTCCTCGACCTGTGTACCCTGGTGGGCCACCAGACGCCCAATGACCTGGACCCGACCGGCAAGCGCTTCGCCTTCGAGATGGGCGCAGCCCGCACCAGCGGCGGACAGGGCTGGGCAGATGTTGCCAGGCTTGGCTATTTTGGATGGGAATACAAAGCCAGGCATGCCGACCTGGATAAGGCTTACGAGCAGCTGCTCCTGTACCGCGATGCCCTGCAAAACCCTCCCCTGTTGATCGTATCGGATATCGACCGCATCGTCATCCGCACCAACTATACCAACCTGCCCACGCGGACATTTACTCTCACGCTCGAAGATCTGCTCAAGCCCGAGAGTCTCCAAATCCTGCGGACGGTCTTCTTCGACCCCGAACAGCTCAAGCCGCAGATCACGGTCGAGGGGGTCACGCGGGAAGCGGCGGCGCAGTTCTCCCGGCTGGCAGATAACCTGCGCAAATATGGCAATGAGAACCAGCCGATCGCCCATTTCCTGATCCGCCTGCTGTTCTGCCTGTTTGCCGAGGATATCGGGCTGCTCCCCGAAAAGCTGTTCCCGCGCCTGCTGGCACAGACCCGCCGAAACTCGAAGGACTTTGTCGAAGTGCTGACCCAGCTCTTCCGCGCCATGAAGACGGGCGGCTACTTCGGGGCGGACAAGATCCCCTATTTCAACGGCGGTCTGTTCGACGATGAGCAGGCGCTGCCGCTCGACGGCGCGGACATGGACATCATCGCCGAGATCGACGCGCTGGACTGGGGGGCGATCGAGCCGTCCATTTTTGGGACGCTGTTCGAGCGCGGGCTGGACCCGTCCAAGCGCTCCCAGCTTGGGGCGCATTACACCAGCCGGGACGACATCCTGCTGATCGTGGAGCCGGTACTGATGGCGCCCTTGCGGCGGGAGTGGGAGGAAATAAAAGGGGAGTGTCTAAAGTGGAAAGAAGAGTTGGATCAGGAAAAGGG
>DATFET010000228.1:0-2138 GCA_035250835.1 Anaerolineales bacterium | reverse complement strand
CCGAAAACAAGGGTGCGGGCGTACGCCCGCACCCTTGTTTTCGGGCTTCTCTTGGTTGTTTCGTGATCTACTGAGTATATCAAATTCGAGAACAGATGTAACCCCATGCCAGAATGGACTCTTAACGACAGATAAAGAGCGGAACTTTTGATTCCCTCAGCATGTAATCCAGGGCGCTGCCAGCCAGCACCTGACGGATCACAGAGACGCCGTACGTCCCCATCAGCACCAGGTCGACGTGCTGCTCCTCCACAGTCTTTTGAAGATAATTCATCGCCCCATGCTCACCGAGGATGTACTCAGCCTCCAATTCATGGATATCGAGATAGCGACGAACATAGTCCTGCACATCCGCTTTTACCCTTGAGCCATCCAGCGCGGAAAACACCACCAGCTCCGTTTTCCACATTTCCGCTAAATAGGCGGCAACGAACAAGGCCTCCTTGGATGTGGCGCCCCCATCGAACGAGAGCAATGCGCGCTTGAAATTTGTGGGTCTGGCGGGGATGCCCAGCAGCGGGGTGGATGAATTCACAATGATCGTGCGGAACGGTGAGGTGATATTGGATAATCCCCCCGTAGGAGGATGCTCGATTTTGAGGACGATCAGGTCTGTGACCGCGGCGCGTTCACGAATTTTCCCGGTGATCTCTCCGGATTCGATCACGAGTTTCCCATTTACATTTGCATCCAGGCACCTTTGGTTGAACTGTGCCTGAATTGCCAGGGCGTCCGGACTTTGCATTTTTTCCCTGGAGCCGACAATATGCAAACCGTGGAGCGTGGCTTCCTCATGCTGGGCGATCGTGATGGCCTGCTCCACTGATGCCCAGCTCGCTTCATCGCCGCTTAACGGGACGAGAATATCTGCGAACAGATTATCAGTGTAACGCGTGCTTGTGCGCGCCTTACGCCAGCTGCCCGGTTCGGACGCAGCGCCTCTCTCCAAAATCAAACCGGTCGCCGCGATATCAGACTGGATCTCCCACCCCAGCTCCTTCTCGAGCGCGGAACGGTTCTCATAGATCCAGAGATACAGGTCGGTGATGGTACGGTTGGGGAACCAGCGCAGGAGTCCGCGGTCGCGAATTGTCTCAGCCAGGGGAATGTAAATATTGTCATACCAGTCCACGACCGCATCCTGGAACGTGGTGTTGCCATTTGTACTCTTTTCCAGCAGAAATTCCCGCGTACAGATCTGCTCCATCAACTTTTGGTATTGGCCGGGAATTGTGACACTCAAATCCACATTGGGCCGCAGGTCCGTGATGCCCGTGACATCCAGGAGTTCAGCATATTCCGACTTGATGATCAGATCCTCTGCCTTCACATCCGGCGTGAGCGGGACACTGGTTTTCACTTCGATCACATGCGCCTCGATGGTCGTGGCTCCCTCCTGGCGCGCGATGGATACACGATGGTTGCCATCGATCACGAAGTAAACATCTCCCACTTTGTATACTTCGATCGGAGGTAATCCCGGACCAGCATCCATAAATACAGTTTTGACGCCTGCCCACCTGTCGCGGTCATTTGCGCGACGCGGCAGGAAGGTACGCGTAAAATCAGTATAACGGCCAACGCTGCCCACGATCGCGTCGAGGGGAATGTGTTGTATGCCGCGCTCAGTACGGACACGCAATTTTAGCTTCTCAGCAACCTCCTCATAGGAAAGAAGTTGTGTAGGTTTGCCGGTGATCCGTGCCAGGACTTCCTGGATCGAGGCGCGCTGCCGCGCAACCTGAAAATCCTGGATTGCCATCTGGCGTTTATATTGACTGTGGCTCACTCTATTCCTCCAGGGCAAGCGCAATGGCTTGCTCCATGTTCATTTTACTTCCTTCGTCTGCAAGAATAGCAAATTCCGTGACGGACAAATGCTCTTGGGCGAGCGCGAGGTCGCGGTCGACTGAAGCCTGTTCGGCAGGCGGGCGCAGCTCACCGCTGTCTTCCCGCAGGTTTGACGCCCAGAAATACAATTTCACTGCTTTTCCCCATTGGGTCTCAGAAGCAGCCAGGCTGGCGAACCCTTCGAGCGTAAAGATGACACCTACTCGCGTATTCCCCTTCTGGGAAGGGATCAATGCCTCGCGGTAATGCCGCCGTGCGGTTTCTCCATCCCCAAGCCGGGTATATAA
>DATFET010000116.1:0-7628 GCA_035250835.1 Anaerolineales bacterium | reverse complement strand
CCTCGGCGGCCGTCAGGTTGACACCGTTGGCGCCCGCCCAGTAGGCCACGCTGTCGGGGTGCGGCACCTTCTTGATCTTGCCCTTGTCATCCTCCACTTCCACTTCTTCGCGGTTCATGGACTTGAAGGCCGAGAACCAGTGCTCTCGGAACGAGGCGTACAGCGCGTTCAGAGTGGTGGGCGTGGTCTCCTTGAGGTTGAGCTCCTGGGTCAGCGTTTCGATATCGGAGGTCGAGATGTCGTTGGCGGCGATCTCCATGTTGAAGTCCGGGACCTGACCGCGGATCGTCGACCCGGCTCCCAGCCCGACGACCCGCACCCGCGACTTGAACTTGCTCTTCAAGCCGGTCACGGCATACTTCGTGTCTGAAGCCACGTCGTCGAAGCCGTACTCGTTGTGCATATCGAGCACCAGCACCGAAGCCTTGTTGTAATGGATCAGCCCTGCCAGGATGAGGCGGGTCAGGAAGGATTTGCCTGTACCCGTTGCACCGAAAACACCTGAGGAACGCTGGACGAACTTCTCCAGGTCGATGCAGACGGGATGGTTCTGCTCGCGGGTGTAGCCGATGGTGAAGTTCTCCGGGCGGGACGGATCGCCGAAGATCTCGGCGATGTCGCCCTGGTCCGCAAGATAGACCTGGGCATGATGCGGCGGCACGTTCTTGACCGGCAGGATGCGCGGCGCTTCCTTCAGCCCGGCGTTGATCATGCCCTGCCAGTCCGCATAGTCTGGCGAGCCGGGCTCGGGACCGATCTCGAGCATCAGGTTAGGCAGCACTTCCAGGTTGGCATACAGCGTCTGACCGTAGAGCGCCTTGGCGATATTTGGCGCGTAGCGGACCTCGGTCTGTTCATCGGCAAAGCGCGGATCTGTGGCGCCAAGCTGGATGTCGGTCACGATGCCGTAGTAGTTCCAGTCCCCGGACTGGATGACGACGAATGCGCCTTCCTGGATCTCCTGCGACGAGACCGTAAGCCTGACGCGGAAATTCTCCTTCAACCCACCGCCGACCAGATAACCAATTTTTGTTCGCTCGATTTGCATGGATACCTCTTTATATTGAGAACGCCCGCTGGTTGAGTATTCCGTTTCTTCTGCAGTTGGACTGCGGAAGAACGGAATGTATCGAAACCAGCATTCAGATGAAAGTATAAGATTTTCAAGCTACGGGTGGTTTCGATATGGGCTTTGCCCTACTCAACCACCGGGTTGAAGTGGAACTTTGTATATCCTCGAAGTTAATATACCATCCTGGATGCGAATATACCTGTAATGCGGCGGAGCCAGGATCACCTGGATGTCGTCCGTTCTGGCGAAGGGGTAAGCCGTGGAGCGCAGCCCCAAAATTGGGACGCCACGGTATTCCTCTTCGTACGTGATGTGGACGTGTCCGCACAGGATCGCCAGCACCTTTTCCCTGTTCTGCGGCGCTGAGACAATCTCCCAGAATTCGGCGAGGTCATCCGCCAGGAATTGATCCAGCCAGCGGCTGCCGATGCGCTTGACGTGCTGGTGACAGACGATCACCGAAGGCAGGTCCGATTTCAACGCCCGTTTCAGGAATGTACGCGTCTCAGGCAAAAAGCAGGCTTTTGACTCGGGACCCCAGTCCATGAAGATGAATTGCACATCCTTGTGGACGAAGGTCAAGTTATACAGGCTGGGCGCTTTTGAATCCGGAAAGAGATAGTGCGTCATCAATTCACGGTCATCGTGGTTGCCCGGCAGGAAATACATCGGGTAGTCATGCAGCCCTTCCACATTGACCCGTTGCGGACCTGGCAGCGCGGCGGATGACCGGATGCCCAGCAGCCTGACTGCACACTGATAGGTGGCGTCGCTGGGCGGCTCCACCAGGTCACCGGTCGAGAGGATGAAGTCCGCTTTGTCGGCGACATTCTCGGCGATGTGCTTCATGACCATGCGCAGTGCGTGACCGGGACAGAATCCGTCGCGCAGCTGCTCCTCCGATTCGAGCAGGTGATGGTCGGTGATCTGGACGAAGGAAAAGTTGGTCATGATTGCAGTCCTAGCTGGTTGAGTAGCCCTGAGGTGGTTTGCGAAGGGCGTATCGAAACCAGCAATTACTAGAAAACATAGAATTACGTGTGCCTGGTGGTCTCGATATGCTCGTTACTCCCGTAGTTGAACTGCGAGAGAACGAGCTACTCGACCACCGTTTTACACCACCACCCGCTTGATCCCATCCTTCAAATACGGAACGTTGAAGTTGATCAAAAAACCGAGCCGCAGATGACTCAGGCGCAGATAGGTGGTGACCTGTTTCTCGTACAGCAGGCTCATCCGTTCTACAGACTTAAGCTCCACGATCACGCACTTCTCGACCAGCATGTCGAGCTGCAAACCTGAGTCCAGCTTTGTGCCTTCGAACAGGATTGGCAGTTTCACATCTGTTCTCACCGTGATGCCACTTTTCTCCAGCACGTGCCTCATCGACGCCTGGTAGACCGATTCGAGCAGGCCGGGACCCAGCGTCGTGTGAACCTTGTAGGCCGCATTTAGAACCACCTTTCCTATGCGCTCCACATCAGCAGATATGGGTTGGAAAACCGTCCGTGTTGCTGTATACATAATGCACCTAAACGCTTACGTCGCTCAACGCGCCCAGGACCGCCATCAGCGTGGAGTAATCGTCCCTTAGCAGGGTGATCAATTCGTGTGTGGCGCGGGCCTTCCACGCGTCGGCATTCGAGCCGTGCGCACGGGAGGCATGTCCCAGGTGGGCGGCCATCACCTCGCCGATCGGGACGTCCCTGGCGGCCAGGATATGCCTGAAATACCCGAAGCGTCCCACAGAGGTGAAGCGGCAAACATCCTCGTCGTCGCACAGATAGATAACGTCCAGGCTGAGGGGCGGACGCGGTGGGAGCAGGTGATAGACCTTTCCATCCTGTTCGTAACCGATGGCCAGCACAGCCATCTCGACCGGCACGATCCGCCGCTCACGGTTGTCCTTCAGCACCTCATCGCTGATATTCTCAGACGTGACCAGTTGGCGCACCAGCCCGTCGTCGTCGATGTGGATATCGTGGATGAGTCCATAGACCTGGTAGGAATCGCCCAGGGGTGCGCGCACAAGCTCTCCGAAGGCGGGCACGGTGAACTGCGAGACACGGCAGCCCGCCACAAAGCCCGTGGTACCCGCGCGCAGCAGGCGCCCGATTTCAATTTGAGTCATTCTGCCTCCGTATTCGTTTGGGCAGCCGCGAGCAGTATGCAAATTACATGTATGTCATTCTGAGCGACCATCGGGAGCGAAGAATCTCGGTTTTCATAAGTGATTGCTTTGTAATCCGAGATTCTTCGTCGCTGCTATCGCAGCTCCTCATAATGACATATTCTCTTTGATTTTGCATACACCTGACAGGGCTGCCAGGGATGTTACATACGATGGAAGGCGGGAACATCCCGCCCGGTCGGTTAGCGGGTCGTGTTTATCGGTTTGCCTTTAAGCTTTTCGCCGAACTCTTATATGAGCCATCGTCGACCTCTGCGCGGATACGGCGCAACTCCAGCACCAGCAATTGTTCAACTTGTTGTTTCTCTTCGTACCTCACCACCGCGGTCTCGTGGGCGCGGTGCAGGAGATAGGGATACGGCCGGCTCCCCATCATTTTGCACTGATCGATCAGGACACAATGCAATAAATCCAGTTTCTTCGAATCCTCCGCCACCCAGCGCGGGATCTCAACCCGCACCGGCCAGGGATGGCCCTCCGTGCCCACATTCAAATAGAAGAAGTGCAGGGACAGCACGCCCTTGTACTTCTTCTCCGAGCCCGACTGGAGTCCGAACACGGCCGAGCGGTGACCGGGTGGCAGCAGGGGATTGTCGCGTTCGCCGTACAGCCAGCGGTCGCTCACGCCGTGCAGAGGATGATAGTCGCGCAGTTTGCGGATCTGCTCATCGTCGGCTGTGGCGATCTCGAGCAGGCGGACGACCAGGTCCGCGCTGGGTTTTTCGACGTAGCCCGCCGTCACCACGCCGCGCGAGTGCAGACGTGACAATACCCCCAGATATTGCTCTACAAAATTTGCATACGCCTGCGGGTCATCGCCTTTGGCACCCCACAGTTCGAGCGTTCCATCGGTCAGGTTGACGATCGGTCCTGTCAGCTCCTGAGAGATCTCGTCGAGCTTGAGGCGCTCGCTGATATCGCGCCGCATGGCGACCATGCCGTCAGACATGGGAGAGCCGTTCTTGAGGAGATCGTCCCCGTACAGAAGCTCGGTCTCTACGGTCACCAGGGGAGCCTCACCGGAGCTGAGCCGCATGGCGATCACACCCACGTTAATGATGCAGAACTGGACCGGCGCATGACGGTCGGGGTTGACCTGGGAGCCATCCGCAGCGATGATGGTCGCGTCGGTAACGGTGACCGGCGGAGGGTAGCAGGAGGCGAGTGACTCCTTGAACGGCATGGCGGCACGCAGGTTCGGGTCCGCCTCGAGAGCTCTCTCCACCTTGTCACGGAGAATATCCAGCTCGGACGCGTAAACAGCCAGCAGCTCACGAGCCAGGATGCGACGTTCTTCAAGAATCCGTCTGCTCTCGTGGGCGCCCTGGGCGATCTCCCTGATGCGTGTATAAATCTGCTGAAAGTTTACTGGCATGGAACAAATTCTTCATTCGTAGAACAAATGTACCAAGATTGTACAGGCAATCACGCGAAATTACAAGAGTGATATCCCCCAAATCTGGGTCTTTTTAGGAAGGAAGTACCCTATATGGGTATAAATTTGAATGCTTTTTGGGGCGGTATCACCGCAGTTAATTGTGGTCAGGATATGCATGGTTGAGCGAGTTGAAGCAGGGCAGTAGATGGTCTGCTGCGCGGTTTGGGCAAATGCCAGGGCGCTGGTGGCACTTTCAAGTTGAGCAATTCGGCATGAGACCATTGATGATCCGTCGGTCCGGCGGCAATCGCAGGAGTTCGGTGGATCCAACGATGACCAAAAGAACCAACGGACAACTTCAAACGCAGGCTGTGATGAAAGTCGCAGAAGGTATAGAAGCAACCCACCAGATCCATGCCGACCACTAAAGTTTCGGCTGGTTGGGCCGAGGTACGAGTTCGCCGGGTTAGAGAGTGGATACGTTGGCGAAAAGTAGCGTTGAGCCGTTCGATGAACGCCGTGTCGATCACGCCCCTGCCCTGTGGAGTTTTGATGAGACGTTCCACCAGGTCTTTACCACATTGCACAATGCGTCGTTCTACATTCAACACGCCTTCTACTCGCTGTCACCGACCAGAAAAACGACCGGTTTTTTAGGGAGCAGCCCTTTGACCTATTTCAACAGAGCCAGTTGCTGTCTGCCGCTGCTGTGCCCTCGAACCTGTTTGACCCACGTCAAGGCTATCAAGTGGGTGCTGATACAGTCCGTCGTCTGCTGAAGAAAGGTAGATATGTTCTCTCGGCAAACCGCAAGCGAGTGAACAAACGGAAAGACCCAAACCGGGATCGTCAAATGCGCTATCTGGTGCGAAAGCGAAAACAGCACGAAAAAGCCGGTTTTCCTTCGATTTCGGTGGATGCCAAACAGCGCCAACTGATTGGGAACTTTAAAAATTCAGGACGCACGTATCGTCGTAAAGCCCTGGATGTTTTGGAAAGTGATTATCCGAGCGATGCCGATGGCGTGTACAATACGGTGCACAACGAGGGTTTTGTGGTGGTCGGGATCTCTCACCAAACACCCGCATTTGCCGTTGCCTGTATTCGTTGTTGGTGGCTGCGTGTCGGGAAGAAGAAGTTTCCCAAGAAAAAACATCTGCTCGTTCAAGCCGATTGTGGCGGTGCGAACGGCAACCGCCTGTGGACTTGGAAATATGAACTGCAAAGATTTGCCGATGAATTTGGACTGACCATCACCGTAACCCACCTGCCAACCAGTGCTTCCAAGTGGAACCTGATTGAACACAAGCTGTTTTGTCACATCGAAGCAAACTGGGCTGGCGTGCCCTTGGTCAATTATGAAACTATTATCAAGTTCATTCGCACAACCAAAACAGAAACAGGCTTACAGTGTCGAGCGTATTTGGATCGAAAACAATATGAAACTGGCAATCATATTTCTCGTGAACAGAAGGCATTTATCAATCTCAAACCACATCGGGTTTTACTACATTGGAATTACACCATCCTCCCGCACATGCCGCTCCGCAAAACCGAAAAGTAATTTTCGGCCATGACTAAGCCAAACAATAACTTTTGCTCTATGTTCGACAGCGTTCCTTTTCGTCCTCCGCCAACCTTTCGAGGGAATCAGAATCAGTATAAGTAATCTCTCATCCTAAAACCATCCAACAATGCCCGGCTGCACCCCCTTGGGGGATACCCTGCGGGCACGCTGTCTTCGGCGGGGACATCGGCGCCCGCGACGGAACGCTGACCATCATGGTTGGCGGCGACGCGTCCGCGCTGGAAAAGGTTATGCCGGTCTTCCAGGCGATGGGCAGGACCGTGACCCATGTTGGCGACCCGTGAGCAGCAGACGGAAATCGCGGTATCTCAGGGCCTCCTAGGGATCGTGACGTTCCATGGTTTTTGAAGACCTATCCACCAGTTTGTATGAAGATAAACCTGTATACCCCTCTTGGTCACACACCGCCATAGGGCAGGTGTGTGACCGGGGTATTATATGATACCATTCCCAAATGGACCACAGCGATCACGTGGATCTACTGCGCCCGGCGAACCTGCCCCAAAGCGGGACATGGGCAGACCTTGGAGCCGGCAGCGGTGCATTTACCCTTGCTCTGAGTGAACTGGTGGGGTTGAAAGCCGAGATCTATGCCATAGACAAGGACCGCAGCGCACTGAGCAAACTGGAACAGTCACATCGGGCACGCTTTGGAACTTCCCAGAACATCCACACGGTTCGCGCGGATTTTACCGGCGCGCTGTTTCTGCCCCCGCTGGACGGCATCCTGATGGCGAACTCGCTCCATTACTCTCGGGACAAGGAAAAAGTGCTGCGGCACATTCGCATGTTCCTGAAGTGGAACGGCGCGCTTCTGCTGGTCGAATACAACGTCGATTCAGGCAACCCCTGGGTCCCGCACCCGCTCTCCTTCGAGACATTCCAATCGCTTGCGCCGCGCGCCGGATTCAGCGAGCCGAGCCTGCTGGCGAAAATCCCCTCACGGTTCCTGAAAGAGTTCTTTTCGGCTGTCACATATCGAAAAGAGAACTGAATCCATTTGGCGATGATGAGGCAATCATCACAGGTATTTATTTCACTGTCAGCCAGACTCCCACCAGCACTACTCCAATTCCCAGGACACGAGTTAAATCAGCAGATCGTACCGAGGCGCCCAGCAGACCATAATGATCGAGGAACATGCCAACCAAAAGCTGACCGGCGACGATTGCCGTGATGGCTGCCGCAACTCCCACACGGGGAATCATGAAGCTGATCGCCGCAATCACGACCAGACCAAACACACCCGCAATTAATGCGTACCAGGGGACATTCCGCCACTGTGATAGTTTTCCGCCGCCATAAAGAAGCAGCGGGACCAGCGCGACGAGTACTCCCCCCAGGTGGACGATAAACACACTTTCGAAGAGTCCCAGTTTCTGGCTGATCATGCTCGCCA